>JAHFCD010000537.1 GCA_023249695.1 Elusimicrobiota bacterium | reverse complement strand
CCCGAGGCGCTCGAGCCGCCGCCGCCGGCCACGCCCAGGCCGCGAAGGCCCGAGCCGCCGAGAGCCACCTTCGGCATGGGGAGAGGAGCCCGCTTCGTCGCCGCCGAGGCCGCGCGCGAGGCCGAGGCCTTCAGCGCGTCCTTATAATCTTCCCCGCTGCTCGCCGCCGGAGCGGTGGGAGGAGGCGTCACCGGAGCCGCCGAGCCCGCCGGGGGCTGCTGCGCGGCGCCCGGGCCCATCACGAGGGCGCTGGGGTCGCGCACGTTCAGGGGCGTGATGATGTCGCCGGCTCCGCCGATGGCTCCGCCCTGGGCGATGCCGTTGTTGCCGTTCTCGTAGGGGCTGCTGCCGCTGCCGAAAATATTGGGGCCGCCGCCGCTGCCGCCGCCGAAGCCGCCCTTCAGCTCGGAGCCGCTCTCGGGAGCCATCATGAAGTGCTCCGCCAAGGGGGCCATGAACAAGGTGCCCAAGCCGGCCAGGATGAAGGCCAGATCCTTCTTCTTGAACTGCTTGAGACGGTCGAAGAGGGTCAAGCCGGCGCCCATGCCCTTGATCTTCACCTGGGGCTTCTGAGCGTCCTTCAAGGTCGGGATCTTCGGTTGCTGATCCATATTCTTTCTCCTAGTTCTTGGCTTCTTTTTGGATGAATTCTTCGATGCCGTTCAATTCGGTGATGACGCACTCTTCGGCGTTGCCCGTGCACTCTTTGTCGGCGCAGTCGCGTTCGCTCTTGCAGAGGATCAGAGCATAGTTGCGGCACGTGCTGATGACCTGGCTCTCGCGTCCCGCGCATTTGTTGTAGTACGCGATCTTGCCCGCGAGCGTCCCCTGGTTCAGGCGCATCGCTTCGCAGTTATTGGAGCGATACTGGTCGATGGAATTCTGCACGGCTTGGCGGGCGGACGGGACCTTCTCCCGGACCACCGGGCAGCCGTAATCGGTTTCGCCCATGTCCTTGGTCGTGGTCCGGGTGCCGTCGTTGGTCGTCGTGATCTTGGTCTTATTGCGGGCCTGGCCGTCGCACTCCGAGGGAGAGCAGGCGTTTTTCGCCGTGAGCGGGCACGCATGGATGTGCTGGCAGCGAACGGTCATCGCGGCGCGGAAGAGATCCTTCATCTGGTCGCCCATGCGCTCGCAACGCTTGGCCTTCGACTTGCTGCAGCCGCCCTGGCCGCAGCCCATCGCGTCGAACTCCTTCGAGACGGCCTCCTGCTGCTTATCGTAGGCGATCTCGGTCGGGCCGTACTGCTCGTCGAGCGCGCGGCACTTCTCCGCGTCGGCGTTCATCTGCTCCGCCTGGGCGACGTAGTCGTCGGCCAGATTGGTGTCGGGCATCACCGGATTCTCGATGTCGCCGATGTCGGGGACCGCGCCGCCCGCCGTCAGGATGTCGGTCCGGGTGCCGGTGAGCGTGTTGCCGTCGTACACCGCGCCCGAGTTCGTGGACGCGAATTCGCCGGGGCAGCCGGAGCCGGGGGTGCAGTTGGGCGCCACCGAGATCGCCGCCCGGCCGCGTCCCGCGGCGAGCTGGACGAAGGCGCGCTGGCCGCTGATCGTGTGCGAGCCGACGAGGCCTTTGCTGGTGCGGGCGTTGATCACGGACGCGTGCGCCGCGGACAGCTGGCCCTTGGCCGCGCCCTGGATCTGCACGCCCTTGGCGGTCTGGCCCTTGATCCCCTCGACGCCGCCCTTGACCACATCGCCGAGGCTGCCGCTCGTCGCGCCCTTGCCGTTGCCGAAGAAGCCCGAGCTCGCGAACGCTCCGCCGGACAGCATGCCGTCGCCGCCCGCGCCGCCGGAGGCGGCCGAGCCGCTGCCGTTGCCGAAACCGTTGGCGGTGAAGCCCATGCCGCCGCTGCCGAAGCCGCCCGCGAAAGCGCTCTTGACCATGCCCTCGCGCTCGCCGGACAGGTCGGCGTCCGACAAGGCCACGCTGTCGCCGTCGCCGCGGCTCTTGTCGTCATCGGGGTTCAAGACGCCCTCGACCGAGCCGGGCTTGGGCAGGTTCGCGCCGCTGCCGCCCGCCGCGTCGAGATCCTTCGCGTTCCCCTTCACGAAATCGAGCGAGCCGCCCCCGGCGGCTCCGGTGCCGTCGGCGCCGCCTTTACCGCCCATGAACGCCGACCAGCCGGCCTTGCCGCCGCCGTTCTTGGCCGCGCGGAACGCCGCCAGGAGGTCGTCGTAATCGCGCTTGCCGCCGGCCAGGCCCCACTTCGAGGTATCCACGACCATCTTCCCCGCCATCCAAGCCACGCCGGCCGCGACGCGA
>JAHFCD010000071.1:6724-8359 GCA_023249695.1 Elusimicrobiota bacterium | reverse complement strand
CGCTTGGCCTTCACGGAGCGGCACGTCTCTAGGAGTTCCTGAACGTGATCCGGGCGCAGCGTCGTCAGGCTTTCCATCAGTTGCTGAGACTCTTCAAAGGCCTGGCTTTGAGGCAGTTGGTCTAGGAACTCGAGCATGGCGCGTTCTGGAGCGGATAGACGTATTGAATACTCGCCAAGCTGCTTCTTGGTCAGTCCCTTGTCGGGGTTCTTCTGAAAGAGATTCGTCGCCGTATAACGGACGCTAACCTCCCAAGCGCTCTTCATGAACCAGGCTGGAGGCTTCAGTCTGGGGGGGCCGAACAGGTAAACCGGTGCTCCCTTTCCCATGGGTATGTAGTGAGCGTAGCCTTGAAGCTCAAGGGCTGTTTTACCGCCTGCATGTATCGGCATCTCCAGCTGTTGCTGTATCGCGTAGAGCGCCCCGGTCCATGCCGCCGTTTCATTGAGTCGTGCGTAGGCGCCGCGGCCTATCCGGCGTAGCCAATGGGAGCGGCAATAGCTGTTCGCCAGTTGTCGCGATATGCCGTGGCCCTCAAGCCAGGATTGGACGGCCACGGAGCCATTCGGCCACGTCGTGAGGAGTTCGGACAGTTTGCTTTGGTGGAAGGTTTCGTTCATATGAAGTTTAAATTAGTCTATTAATGTCAATTATTGATTTTCAAAATAGATTAAATATAAACCTTCTGGTGCCTGCTATTTAAATAAAGCATCAAATGACAATCGTATATTGTCAAAATAAGTTATTAATAAACTTTAGCAGAGAGCCCGCGTCCTGTCAAGGGGCTGGCTTGGCGCTTATTTGTACAGAAGGATCGGAACCCAGACCGGGGAGGTCAGGAGCGCGAGCGCGAGGGGCACGACGACGATCGCGGTGGGAACCTCCCAGACGCGGTTCCAGCAGGAGTGGCGCGGCGCGCCTTCGCCCCAGTCGAGCGAGGGAGACACGAAGAACGGTTTGCACGAGCCGGTGTCGGCGCGGCTTCCCGCGGAGTGGGCCCGGTCGCCCTCGAGGAAGGCCTCGTTCTCCTTGCTGAGAGAAGCGCAGCCGCCGGCCAGGATGAGCGCCAGGAGCGCGGCGTGGCGCACTACTCTTTGGCTTTCAGCGCCGAGTCGTTGTCGGCGATGAAGGCGCGGACGACGTCGGACATGTCGAGGATCTTGAGCCACTGCTCCTTGTAGAGCGTGACGGGGAAGCGGCCCATGCCGTACAGGCTGACCGCGCCCTTCTGGCTCACCTTGAGGGAGATGCCGCGGGAGCCCGCTTTTTTCAGGGACTCGTTCTCGGCGCGGAGTCTTTCCAGCTCGGCTTGAAGGTCTTCGCTCATGGTGTCCTCAGGACGGAACGACTTCGGCGGTGAATTCGCATTTCGCGATGCAGCCGCAGGTGGCGCCGGCGGCGCCGCTGTACGACGGCTCGGCGCAGATGACCTGCGCGGAGCCGCGCTCCTGCAGGTTCTCGAGGGATTGGGCGATGAGGGCGCCGAAGTCGTAGGAGCCCGAGCCGCACGAGCCGGGGCAGTCCGCCTCGAGGATGAGAGGATCGTTGGGGCCGAAGGTTTCCTCGGATTCCTCGAGCACGACGCCCTGCGGCGTCGCGATGGAGACCTTCACGCGCAGCGCGCGCAGGGTCGGA
>JAHFCD010000071.1:0-6714 GCA_023249695.1 Elusimicrobiota bacterium | reverse complement strand
GTGGAGAGAGTGCCGGCGGCGCGCTCGTTGTCCTCGGCCGTCTGGGCGCGGCGGACCTTTTCGTCGTTCTTGCTCGGGCCCGCTTTGCGGCGCTTCTTCCGGTAAAAAGCCATGCTTCCTCCAATTTGACGCGCTGAATTCTAGCATTATAGTTGTAGCATGTCCGGAATGGCCGCTCTGCTCGATGGCGCGCTCGATTACATCGCTTCGATGGGCGCGGCCGGCTACGCGGCGTATATCGCGCTGTACGCGCTCTCGTGCGTGGCCTTTCTCCCCGTGTCGGTGCTGACCTTCGGCGCGGGCGCGCTGTTCGGCGTCGGCCCCGGCTTCGCGCTGGTGTGGGCCGGCGCCACGCTTGGCGCGTGCGCGTCGTTTCTGCTGGGGCGGCACTGGCTGCGCGGCTGGGTGGAGAAGCGGCTGGCGCGCCACCCGCTGTTCCTGGCGATCGACGCGGCGATCTCCGTGCAGGGCTGGCGCGTGGTGTTCCTGACGCGGCTGGCGCCGGTGTTCCCGTTCGCCTTGCTGAACTACGCGTACGGCCTGACGCGCGTGAGGTTTCGCGAGTACGCGCTCGCGTCGTGGCTGGGGATGGCGCCGGGGACCTTGCTGTTCGTCTATCTCGGCGCGGCCGCGGGCGAGGCGGTCAAGGCGGGGACGAGCGGGCGGGCGCGCACGCCGGCGGAGTGGGCGCTCTTCGGGGTCGGCTTGGCGGCGACCGTCGCGGCCGTCGCGCTCGTCGGGCGCGCCGCCAAGCGGGCGCTCGCGGCGCACACGGTCATTTTGCCGTCGGCAGAGTAAGGGTGACCGTCGTGCCCTTGCCGATGCCCTCGCTCGTGATCGCCACGTCGCCGCCGTGCTTGTTCATGATCCAGCGCGCGACGTTGAGGCCGAGGCCGGTGCCGCCGCGCTCGGCGCGGCCGGTGGCGAAGGGCTCGAAGAGGCCCTTGAGGCTCGCCGGATCGATGCCGACGCCGTTGTCCTTGAGGGAGAGGCTCGCCCGGCCGGCGATCCGCGTGGCCTTCAATTCCAGACGGCCGCCGAAGGGCAGCGCGTCGAGGGCGTTCATCAGGAGGATCGTGACGACCTGATGGAGATGGCGGGCGCTGGCCAACACGACGAGATCCTCGGGAAGCTCGAGCCAGAGGTCCACGCTGCGCTCGTCGAAGCGGATCCAGATCGGATCGAGCGCGGCCTTGACCAGCTCGGCGAGCGGCAGCGGCTTGAGCTCGAGGGGGGAGGGCTTGGCGAAGTCGAGGATGTCGGAGAGGATCTCGACGGCCCGGTCGGCCTCGCGCGCGACGGTCGCGAGCTGCTCGCGCGGGTCGCCGCCCTTGTCGAGGACGCGCTGGGCGTGCTCGACGGTGAGGACGACGGTGGCCAGCGGGGTGCGGACCTCGTGGACGACGCCGGACATCATCTGCCCGATCGTGGACAGGCGCTGGAGCCAGGCGAGGCGCTCCTCGTCGGCGAGCGCGGCTTCGACGCGGACCCGGCGGCGCCGGCCCGCGGCGTAGCCGAGGGCGGCCCCGGCCGCGAGGGCGAGGACGGCGAGCGCGAAGTGCTTGGGTTCCACCCGGCTTTTATATAAAATCTCGGCATGGGATCGAAGGTGCTTCTGATCGAAGACGACGCGTCGTTTCGCAAGGCGGTGGGCGACGTCCTCGCGGACGAGGGCTACACCGTCATCCAGGCTCCGTCGGGCAAGGCCGGAATCCTGGCCGCCCAGAAGGAGATGCCGGACCTCGTGATCCTGGATTTGATCATGCCCGGCATGAAGGGGCTCGAGGTCTGCCAGTTCCTCAAGCAGGATCTGCAGACGGCGCGCCTGCCCATCATCATCCTGACCGGCAACGATAAGGACGGGCAGGACATCGCCTGCCTCGACATGGGCGCCGACGACTACCTGACGAAGCCGGTCAAGAGCGCGCGCCTGCTCGCTTACGCGCGCGCGCTGCTGCGCCGCAACGCGGGCGAGGAGCGCGCCGAGCCGCCGGCGAGCGTCGAGGTCGGCGGGTTGAGCCTCGATTATCCTCGGAAGCTCGTCAAGCTCGCGGGCAAGGAGTATCCGCACCTCACGCCGAAGGAGTTCGAGCTGCTGTACTTCCTCGCCAAGCGCACGCCGAGCCCGACGGAGCGAGCCGACGTGTACCGCGAGGTGTGGGGAGTCGAGGCGCCGTCCGAGGGCTCGCTGAAGACCGTCGAGGTCCACGTGCGCCGCATCCGCCTCAAGCTCGGCTGGAAGTCGGAGCAGTGGCTCGTCAGCGTCTCCGGCCGCGGCTACGCGCTGATCCCCCCGAAGTGAGCGAGCGCCCGCCGCACGCGGCGCTGCTGCGCGCGTCCTCGCGCTTCGACGCGAAGGCCGTCGCCGCCGTGCTGGCCGCGCGCTCGACGTTGTCGGCGGAGTCCTGGCTGCCCGTCGCGCGCCGCTCCTGGGGCATCCTTGGAGAGCCGTCGGCCGCCGAGGACGCGGAGGCGCTCGCGGCCGCGCTGACCGCCGCGGGGCTGCCCGCCGTCGCGGTGCCCGTCGCCCTGCTCGAGGAGCCGCCGGCGGCGAGCGGCGTGACCAAGGCCGAGCTGTCCGGCGACGGCTTCGACGTGGTCGCCGGGCGCGCGGGCGTGGAACGCGAGCGCCTGATCTGGACGCACATGAAGGTGCTGTCCGCGGGCGTCCTGTCCGAGACCGGCCGCAAGACGGTGACCGAGGGTCCCTCGGCCGGGGAAAAGGCCGTGCGCCTCGGCGCGACCTTGGTGACCGGCCTGCCGTTGATGGGCGGCAAATCGAAGACGCGCGAGGTGTCGGAGGAACGGCGCACGCCGTTCATCGAGATGATCTTCGCGGAGCCGGCGCGGCGAGTACGCATCCTCGCGGCCGAGTTCGATTATACGGCCCTGGGTCCCAAGATGAGCTACAGCGCCGAGCTGAACTTCCGGACGCTGGTCGCCGAGCTCGCGGCGCGCGCGCCGGGGGCGCTGCGCTCCAAGGGCGCGCGCGCGATCCTGGCGAAGGCCCCGTCGGGGGAGCTCGCGTACGAGTCGTTCGAGGACGCCGCGCGCGAGGAGCGCTGGCTGCTCGCGCTCGACGCGCTCGGAGCGGCGCAGCCTTGAGCCGCCGCGTCCTGGGGCTGCTGATCCTGCTCTCGGGCTGCGGGCCCGCCGTCGACGAGCGCCTCGCGCCCGGGCCGGCGGCCCACAGCCGGTTTCACCGCTTCCGCGTGGAGGCGATCTCGGTTCCGGCGGAGATCCGCCACGACCTGACGCTCCAGGAAATCGGGCGCCTGCCCGGCGCCGCCGGCAGCGGCTTGAAGACGCAGGGCCTCAGCACCATCAAGCACAGCCTCGCGACCCACACGCGCTTCAGCACCGCGACCGGCACCAAGGCCGTCTACGCCTGGTTCGACGACGTGATTCTCGAGGTCGCGATCTCCTCGGTCATCATCAATATCCCCAAGGAATACGCGCCGGGCTCCTGCGAGTACGAGATCGTGCTCGAGCACGAGCGCGGCCATGGGCGCGTGGCCCGCGAGCGCGCGGTGGACCTCGCGGGCAAGCTCGAGCGCGCGCTGACGGCGGCGGAGGGCCTCCCGACGCGGTTCGAGCCCGTCATCTCGACCGATTTTTCCGCGGCCGCGGAGCAGCTTAAGACGGCTATCGCGAAGGTCGTCGATCCCGTCTACGACCGCTACGAGCTCGACGAGAAGGAAGCGCAGACCCGCCTCGACCGCCCGGACCCGTACGACGCGGTGTACCGCAAGTGCGCGGGCTGGAAGTAGCCTAGCCGCCGAGGAGGGCGAGCACCCGCGCCTCGAGCTCGACGAAGTTCAGGGGCTTGGCCAGGCAGTCCGTCGCGCCCATGAGCAGCGCGTCCTGCTTGAGGCCCGGATCGAAATGCCCGGTGATCATCAGGATCGGGGCGGCGGACTTTTGGAGCAGCGGCCGGATCGCCTGAAGGCCCGTCAGGCCGGGCAGGACGTGGTCGAGGAAGATCACGTCGAATTTTTCCCGTTCGACGAGGGCGAGCGCCTCCCGCGCGCTCGAGGCCCCGCGGACCGCGCAGCTCTTCTCCGTGAAAAAGAGCCCGAACGCCCCGACGACGGCGGGGTCGTCGTCCACGATGAGGATTCGCGCTCTCGGAGGCATGCTCACATCCTATAAAAAGGAAGAATCCCGCCGCCCGCTACCAGCGGACGTGATCGAGGATCAGGAGGCCGGCGGAGAGCGCGGCGGTCGCCCAGGTCCCGGCGGAGACCTCCTTGCGGCGACCGCACAGCGCGTACAGCGCGGCGTGCGAGACGAAGCCCCAGAGGATGCCCTGCGTGATCGAGAAGGTGAGCGGAATCAGGGAGATCGTGAGGAAGGCCGGCACCGCGTCCTCGATGCGCGTGAAATCGATGCGCGCGACGCTGCGGAACATCAGCGCGCCCACGATCACGAGCACCGGCGCGGTCGCGTACGCCGGCACCATCCCGGCGAGCGGGCCGAGGAAGAAGCAGGGCAGGAAGGCGAGCGCGCAGAAGAAGGCCGTCCAGCCGGTGCGCCCGCCCATCTCGATGCCCGACGCGCTCTCGATGAAGGCCGTGCCCGAGGAGGTTCCGATGAGCCCCGCGCCCAGCGTCGCGAACGCGTCCACGATGAGGCCTTCCTTCAGGCGCAGAGGGCGGCCCTTCTCGTCGACGAGACCCGTCGCGTGCGCGACGCCCACGAAGGTCGAGATCGAGTCGAACAGGTCCGTGAAGAGGATCGAGATGATCGCGGGCAGCAAAGAGAGCTTCAGCGCGCCCGGGATATCGAGCTTGAGGAAGACGCTCGAGAAATCCGGATAGGAAAGAAGCCGCGGCGGAACTTCGATCAGGCCCATGACCCAGGCCGCGGCCGTGACGCCGAAAATGCCGGCGAGAAACGCGAACGCGCTTCTGCGCCGCATCAGGTAGATCGTCAGCGCGCCGCCGGCGAGCGCGAGGAAGGACTTCCGGTCGAGCGTCCCGAGCCGCACCATCGTCGCCGGATCGGGCACGATGAAGCCGGCGTTCTTGAAGCCGATGAAGGCCAGGAACAGGCCGATGCCCGCGGCCGAGGCGGTGCGCAGGCCGTCGGGGATCGCTTCGGCGAGCTTGACGCGCACCGGCGTGACCGAGATCAGGACGAACAGCGCGCCGGCCCAGAACACGACGCCGAGCGCGACGGGCCACGGCACGCCGCGGCCTAAAATGATGGAGTACGCGAAGAACGCGTTGAGCCCCATGCCCGGGGCGACCGCGAAGGGCAGGCGCGCGTACGCGCCCATCAGAGCCGTCATCAGGAAGGACAGCAGGACCGTCGCCGTGAGCACCCCCGAAAACGGCATGCCCGTGCCCGGCGCGGACAGGATCGCGGGGTTGACCACGACGATGTACGCCATCGTGAAGAAGGTGGTCAGCCCGGCGAGGGCCTCGCGCTTGAGGTCGGGGGCGGGGGGGATTTTCAAGGTTTCTCCGGGAGCGAGTCGATCACGGCGAAGATTGAGTTGAAGTCGAGCGGCTTGGGCAGGAAGCCCGCGGCGCCGAGAAGCACGACGTCCACGCGCGTGTCGTCGCCGGTGTAGCCGCTCATGATGTAGATCGGCGCGCGCGTCAGCTTGGCGAGGCCTCCGAGGGCCTGCATCCCGGTGGTGCCCTGGAGGACATTGTCGAGGAGGACGAGATCGTAGGCCGCCGCGGACAGCGCGGCCGCGGCGGCCGCGGCGCTTTCCACGGCGGTCCCGCGGTGCCCGCGCTGGGCCAGCAGGCGCAGGATGATCTCGCGAATCAGAGGTTCGTCGTCCACCACGAGCACCTTGGCCGATTTCATCCTCGTCATTATAGGTCTTTCGACCCCTGGCGTGTCCTCGCCCCGGCTGTTATGCTCCCTACAGATGAGAGCCCCTCTCCTCGCCGCCCTCGCCTTGACGCTCGCGCTGCCCGCCTCCGCGGGAACCGTGAGCGTGGAGCTGATGCCCGAGCTGAGCATCCGCAATTCGGGGCCGTCCGTCTCCGCGCCGATCGTCGCCATGCCGCTGCAGCTCGCGCCGAGCGCTCTCGCGCCCGCCGCGGCTGCGACGCTCGCGGCGGCTCCGACGCTCGCGCTGGCGCCGCTGGCGCCGCTGGCGCCCGCGGCCCTCGTCCCCCTCAAGGCGGCGCCCGCGAAACCGGTTCCGGCGGAAGGCCGTCCGCTGCTGATCAAGTCGCTCGCCGCGCCCGCGCTCGATCTCTCGAAGCTGGGAGCGGGGGACTCCGCCGGCGCGGCCGAGAAGGATTTCAACGCCCGCGCCCAGCTCGACGCGCCCGCGGCGATCGCCGACGGCGTCCTTTCCGCGCCCTCGGCCGGGAGCGCGCCGAGAAAGACGCGTTTGTCCTTGGTTCCGTCCGCGAAAGCTCCCTTCAAGGAAGCCGCGCGCTCCGCGGCGGAAGGGCCGGCGCTCGATCTCGTCGCGACGCCGGAGACATTGCGCCTGATGGCCGAGCGGGGGGAGTCCAAAATCCTGATCCTGACCGGCGACGGCCGCTGGCTGATGGCGCCGCGCGCGGGAGACTCCACCGCCTACCCCACGCCCGAGGAGCTCGAGGCCGCGGCGGGCAAGAGCGGACGCCGCTTCGTCTTTTCGAAGGCGGGCCTCGTCGAGTGGAACACGACCGTGCCCGCGGGCGCCGCCGCCGCGCTGGGCTCGGGGCTGAGCGCCCTCGCCGCGCGCGTTCCGGGCCT
>JAHFCD010000536.1 GCA_023249695.1 Elusimicrobiota bacterium | reverse complement strand
CGACAGCGCGTTCCGGCGCGCGACCGAGCTCGACGCCGCCTCGGTCCCCGCCTGGCTCGGCCGCGGCGTCTCCGCGGTCATGATCGGGGACGAGACCGGCGCGGTCGCCGCGCTGCGCCGCGCGCTCGAGATTTCGCCGAAGAACAAGGCCGCCGGCGACGGCCTCAAGTGGCTGCTGCGCCCCGCGGCCTCGACGGCCGCCGGAGAAAAGAAATGAAGACGAGCCGGAAAGACCTGATGAAGTCGTTCGTGCGCAGCATCCATTTCGTCGGCATCGGCGGGGTGGGGATGAGCGGCATCGCCGAGGTGCTCAACAATCTCGGCTACAAAGTTTCCGGCTCCGACTCGAAGTCCACCGAGACCACGCGCCGCCTGCAGGCGGCCGGCGTCCGCGTCTATGAAGGGCACGCGGCGGCCCACGCGGCGGGCGCGCAGGTCGTCGTCGTTTCCTCGGCGGTCGCCGCCGGCAATCCCGAGGTTTCCTACGCGCGCAAGCACGGCATCCCCGTGGTCCTGCGCGCGCAGATGCTCGCCGAGCTCGGCCGCATGAAGAAGACCGTCACGATCGCGGGCTCCCACGGCAAGACCACGACGACCTCTCTCGTGTCGATGGCGCTGAAGGAAGCCGGCGCCGGCCCGACGATGATCATCGGCGGCCAGCTCAAGAACATCGGCTCCAACGCGAAGCTCGGCATCGGCGAGTATCTGGTCGCGGAGGCGGACGAGTCCGACGGCTCGTTCCTGTTCCTGACGCCGCTGGTCGCGGTCGTCACGAACATCGACAACGACCACATGGACCACTACAAGACGATGGACGCGCTCAAGGACGCGTTCGTTTCTCATCTCCACCGCCTGCCCTTCTACGGCGCCGCCGTGCTCTGCGCCGACGATCCCGTCCTCGCGTCGATCCGCCCGCGCGTGACGCGGCACGTGCTCACGTTCGGCTTCGCCGCCGGAGCGGACTGGCGGGCGCTGAACGTGCGGCTCGGCAAGGACGGCTCGGCCTGCGACGTCCTTCATAAGGGGAAGAAGGTCCTGACCTTGAAGCTCTCCGTCGCCGGGCGCCACAACGTCTCGAACGCGCTTGCGGCGCTGGCCGCGGGACATTTCCTCGGCTTCGACCTGAAGCGTCTCGCCCGCGGGCTCGCGGACTTCAAGGGCGTCGGCCGCCGCATGGACCGCCTCGGCGCGGCGGGCGGCGTCGAGTTCGTCGACGATTACGGGCACCACCCGACCGAGGTTCGCGCCACGCTCTCCGCCGTCGCGGGCCTGTGGAAGGCCAAGCGCGTCGTCGTCATCTTCCAGCCGCATCGCTTCAGCCGCACGAAGCTGCTCGCGAAGGAATTCGGCGCCGCGTTCAAGGGGGCCGACCTCGTCTACGTGACCGACATCTATGCCGCGGGCGAGAAGCCGATCCCGGGCGTCACCTCCAAGGTCATCGTGGACTCCATTCGCCGGACGGGCGTGAAGGCGGTGCCGTACGGCGGCGCGCTCGAGACCGCTCGGGATCTGCGTCCCGGCGACGTCGTGCTGACGCTCGGCGCCGGCGACGTGTGGAAGATCGGCGAAGACCTGCTGCGCCGCCGTCGCGGCGGCAGCGCGGCGGGAGTCTGATATGGGCGCACGATTAAGCCAGCATTTTCTGCGCGACGAGGGCGCCCGCGACGGGGTCGCGGGCCTGGCCAACGCCGGCCCCGGCGACAAAATCCTCGAGATCGGACCCGGGCGCGGCGCGCTGACCGGCCGCCTGCTCGCGACGGGAGCCCGGGTGACCGCGATCGAGCTCGACGAGATCATCGCGGGCAAGCTTCCCGGCATGGTCGGCCCGGAGGCCGCGAAGAGCCTCAAGACGATCAACGAGGACTTCCTGCGCTTCGATCTTCGCGAGCTCGGTGCGGGGCCGTGGATCGTCGTCGGCAACCTGCCGTACGCGGTCGGCACCCCGATTCTCCAGCGGCTGCTGGACTGGGACGGCTGGACGCGCGCGGTCCTGATGTTTCAGCTCGAGGTCGGCGAAAGGATCGTCGCCAAGCTCGGCGGCGCCGACTACGGCCTGCTGTCGCTGTCCGTGCTCGCGCGCGCCGACGCGGAGCTCGCGTTCGAGGTCCCGCGCTCGGCGTTCATGCCGATCCCGAACGTGGACTCCGCCGTCGTCGTGCTGACCCGCCATGCGACGCCGCGGCTGGCCGCGGCCGAGGAGAAGGCGTTCTGGCGCCTGGCCAAGATCGCGTTCTCCCAGCGCCGGAAGATGGCGGCGGGCGTGCTCTCCAA
>JAHFCD010000070.1:4434-8377 GCA_023249695.1 Elusimicrobiota bacterium | reverse complement strand
CTTCTTCCAGTTTCCCGGGCGTCCGGGCCTCGAAGCCCTTCCCAAGATGGGCGCGAAGCTCGCCGGCTTCCGCTGGGACGCCGGCTTCCTCCTCTACGGCTGGGGCTCGCGCTCCTTCTCGGCGAAAGGCTCCGGCCCCGACTCCTACGGCCCCCCGCTGCCGGGCGAGGTCAAGCAAGGCGCCAACCCCGCGCGCCGCACGGTCAACTTCCTTTTTTCGGAGCGCTGCTTCGGCAAGCTGAAGTCCTTCGCCGGCGCGAAGGTCCTCATCACCACCTGGGACGGCTACCTGGGCGAATTGCGCGCGGTCTCGGCGACGCCCGAGGACTGGGCCTTCTCCGTCGCCGACGGCGGCCCGCTCGACGCGCCTAAAATTTACGATCATATCCTCCTCGACCTGTGAGCCCCGCATGACCCTTTCCTCCGAAGACCTCGTCGTTCTCGCCCTCGACCGCTGCGACACCGAGCGCGGCTATTATTACTTCCACGCGAAGACCTCGGACGCGGCGACCCGTTTCACCTCCGCCTCCGAGCTCCCCGACGCCGCGCGCGTCGTCATCGCGCTGTTCGCGACCAAGACCTACTCCGAGGGCATGGGCGGCGGCGGCAGCGAGCGCTCCCCCGAGGACCGCGCGCTGACGCGCTCGATCTCGTCGCGCTTCTCCGGCCGCGTGAGCGTCGTACTGATGGGCGGAATAAAAGAAAGCGGACCGCAAGGCCCGCGGGGATTCGTCGAGTTCAAGCCCGACATGCTGCGGCAGGCCCCCGCGCTGCTGCGCGAGTGCTGGACTAGGCCCAACCGCCAGGACTATATGTACCTGGTCACGAAGACCTTCGGCCTCAACCTCGTCGTGCGCGTGTTCTTCATGATCATGCCCGTTCGCAGCGGCGGCCTGGCGCTTCTGCGCGCGGCCGCGGCGCTCACCTGGTATCAGTTCCAGGACACGGTCTTCACCGTGTTCGGCCAGACCTATATGAGGTTCCTGGGCCGCATGACCGGCATGCTCCGCGTCGGTCCTGCCTACCTCGGCGACTTCACCTTCGTCTATGTTCAGCTCTGTTTTTTTGAATTTCTCAATCGTCTCGTGCTCGGGCCGCTCGGCATGAACCCGCTGGTCTACACGGCGCACGGCATGGGCCTCATTTTCATCAACATCATCCAGGGCATGGTCTCCGGCGGCCCGCTGATACCCGCGATCAACAAGATGCGGCGCGCGGGCGTGATCCGTCACTCGACGATGATGCACTTCTACCAGCTCTCGAGCCTGACGATGCAGTTCGGCCTGCTCGCGAGCTTCGGCTACCAATACGGCTACTTTCTGCTCACGACCGGCACGCTCGTGCTCTCGTGGGGCTCCTACGCGATCTTCTCGCTGTTCTTCCAGGACCCGCAATCAGAGACGGCGGACGCGGCGATGGCGACGCGCCTCGAGAACCTGGCGAAGCTCGCGCACGCGCGCTGAGGACGGAGAAGGCCGGACGACGCTACTTCTTCGCCGCTTTGTGCAGGCGGAAAATCGCGGTGGCGGTACGCCCCTGGTAGGAGACGGTCACCTCGTCGCCGATGGAAATGTCGGCCAGCGACAGGGTCTTCCCGCCCGCCACGTCGATCTTCGCTTTCATCGCGGAGAACGTCCTCATCTTCCCCTGCATGTCCCTGACTCGCAGCTTGCCCTTGACGGCGTCCACCGCCACCACGATTCCCTTCTCATGATGGGTCACGCCCCACTGCTTCGTTTCGCGCGTCTCCAGCATGGGCATCGAATCCCGCGCCCACGCCGCGCCGCCGCCCAGAACCAGCACCAACGCCGCCAATGCGGGAATATTCATACGGCCTCCCCCTCCCCCCTTCGGACGTCTTCCTCTCTATTAGGGTAGACCCCGCGACCGCCGCGGGCCATTGCCGCGAGGCAACATTAATTGAGCGGACGGACGGCGCCCGAAGCCTCGCCGCCAAATTGATATTCTCCGCTCATGGCCCGCGTCATTCTCAGCACGTTCGGCTCCCACGGCGACCTGAACCCGTTTCTGGCGCTCGGCGTCGAGCTCAAGTCGCGCGGGCACTCCGTCGTCCTCGCCTCCGCCGCGGTCTACCGCGCGGACGCGGAGAGCCTCGGCCTCGAGCACGCGCCGGTCCGTCCCGAACTCGATCAAAGCGACGTGAAGACCCTGGAGCGCGCGATGGATCCGCGCTGGGGCGCCGACGTCATCGTCCGAGAGCTGCTGATGCCCCTGATCCGCGAAAGCTACGCAGACCTCGAGAAAGCGGCCGCGGGCGCGGACATGATCGTGACGCACACCCTCGCCTATGCCGGCCCGGTCCTCGCCGAGAAGAAGGGACTCAAGTGGCTGTCGATCTCCCTGCAGCCCCTCGTGTTCTTCTCCCCGCACGACCCGCCCGTGCTGGCGCCCGCGCCCTGGCTCGCCGCCTTGCGCCCGCTCGGGCCCCGCGTCAACGGCGCGATGCTGTCGCTTCTCAAGAAGTTCTCGTACTCGTGGGGCGACCCGGTGCGCGCGCTGCGCAAGGACCTCGGCCTCGCGCCCGGGCTCGATCCGATATTCGAGGGTCAGCATTCGCCCCGGGGCGTGCTGGCCTTGTACTCGCGCCTGTTCGCCGCGCCCCAACCCGACTGGCCGGCGCGCGTGACGATGTGCGGCTTCCCGTTCCTCGATCAGGACCTCGGCGGCAGGCCGCTCGACCCGCGCCTCGAGGCTTTTCTCGCGGCCGGGGAGAAGCCGCTCGCGTTCACCCTCGGCTCGACGGCGGTGCGCATCGCCGGGGACTTTTATAAAACGGCGGCGGAGGCCGCGAGGCTCGCGCGCAAGCGGGCGGTGCTGCTCGCGGGCGACGGCGCCGAGGCCTTGGGGGCGCTGCCGCCCGACATCATCGCCGTGCCGTCCGCTCCCTACCATCTTCTGTTTCCGCGCTGCGCGGCGGTCGCGCACTCGGGAGGGATCGGAACGACGGCGCAGGCGCTGCGCGCGGGAGTCCCGCAGATCGTGACGCCCTTCGCTCACGATCAATACGACAACGCGGCGCGCCTGGAACGCATGGGCGTCGCGCGGACGGTCTGCCGAAAAAGCCTGAAAGCGCCGGAGCTTGCCGCGGCCGTGTCGCGGCTGCGGGACGACGACGGCATGAAGACTCGGGCGGCGCGGGCCGGCGCCCTGATACGGGCCGAGAACGGCGTCAAAACGGCGTGCGACGCGATCGAAGCCGCGCTGTAGCCTCCGACGCGAGTTCCCGCTCGCGATTTTGGTAGTCTACGCCCATGAAAGACCGAATCACCCCCGAATTCATCGCCGCGATCCCCAAGTCCGACCTGCACCTCCATCTCGACGGCTCGCTGCGCCTCAAGACCTTGATCGAGCTCGCCCGCGAAGCGAAGGTCAAGCTCCCCTCCTACTCCGAGGCCGGCCTGCGCAAGCTCGTGTTCAAGGAAACATATAAGGACCTGCCCGATTACCTTCACGGCTTCATGTACACCTGCGCGGTGCTGCCCGACCTCGAGAATCTCTCGCGCGTGGCGCAGGAGCTCGTCGAGGACAATGCCGCCGAGGGCGTGCGCTACATCGAGGTGCGCTTCGCGCCGCAGCTGCACGTGACCAACACGACCGGCGTGCGCGACGTCGTGCGCGCCGTCGCCGCGGGGCTCGCGGCCGGAGCGAAGGCCCATAACAATTCGAAGGCGGTTAAATCCGGGGAAGACGTTCCATTTCACTACGGCATGATCCTGTGCGCGATGCGCCGCTTCAAGAAGGGCATGTCGCCCTACTTCGCCGACATGCTGCGCCTCATGGAGCACGCGCCGAAGGACGAGATTTACGCGGCGGCGTCCCTCGAGCTCGCGCGCGCGGGCGTCGAGCTCGCCCAGGAAGGCCTGCCCGTCGTCGGCTTCGACCTCGCGGGCGAGGAGGCCGGCTACCCGCCCGCCGATCACTG
>JAHFCD010000070.1:0-4424 GCA_023249695.1 Elusimicrobiota bacterium | reverse complement strand
AGTACGCGCATAACCATTTCGTCCGTAAGACCGTCCACGCCGGCGAAGCCTACGGCCCCGAGTCGATCTGGCAGGCGGTCACGCAGTGCCACGCCAACCGCATCGGCCACGGCACGTTCCTGTTCGCGGCGGACATGGTCGCGGACCCGAAGATCGAGGATCGCAAGCGGTACGTCGAGGATCTCGCGAACTACCTCGCCAGCCAGCGCATCGGCATCGAGGTCTGCGTCACGAGCAACCTGCAGACGATTCCGTCGCTGAAATCCCTCGACCGGCACCCGATCCGCCAGATGATCGACCACGGCCTGTCGGTGTCGATCTGCACGGACAACCGCCTCATCTCGAACACGACGGTGTCGCGCGAGATGGAGCTGGTGTGCACGCACGCGAAGGTCACCCGCGTCGAGCTCAAGCGCCTCGTCGTCGCCGGCTTCAAGGGCGCGTTCTTCCACGGCACGTTCGCGGAGAAGCGCGGCTTCGTGAAGGCCGTGGCCGCGCGCTACGACAAGCTGGCCGCCGAGCACTTCCCCGCCGCGAAGGCTTAGGCCGGGACCCTTCGGGCCCGGCACATACGCCGTCGAGGAAAGCTTGATTGCGTCTAGTCGGGGTCGCGGCGGACGATGTCGGGCGAGAACGCGGGCACGCACACCGCGACATACTCGCACGGGCCGTTCGGCGTCGAGTAGCGGACCCATTCGCCTTTCGGCGTGATCACGGCCTGCCCGGCCGCGACGTCGAAGGTCTTCGCCTTAGTCTCGACGCGCAGCGAGCCGGAGAGCACCACCGTGTACTCGTCGAACTCGGGCGTCTGCCCCGGCTCGACCCAGCCCTCCGGACTCGACATGCGAGCGACGCTCGCCTGCTCCGTCCTCGAGCTGACGCGCCCGATGAATTCGCGGATGATCTTGGGCTTGTTGCCCGCGGCGGCGACTTGGACCGGCTGGTCGATTAAGGTGGCCATGCGGCGATTCTAGCAAGGACGGACGCCGAAGTTATCCCCGTCGTTTCCAACGCTGGAAGCGACGCGGCATGACGGGAGGAAGGCGGCTAGCGCGGCTCGCCGGGGACATAGGGGCGCGTCGTGCCGCCGGCGTTGAGCACGACGGCGACGGGCGAGCGCGACGAGTCGTTCGCGCCGGTGAAGAACAGCACGATCTTGACCTTGCTCCAGCGGCCCGGCTCGCGGCGCAGGACGCCGGTCAGCGCGTCGAGCATCTTCTCGTAGTTCGCCCAGGTGTCGTCGGAGAAGCCGATCGCGTGGACCCCGGCGTCCTCGCCGAGCGGCGCCGCCTGCAGGGAATCAATGAACTCCGTCATCAGCTCGGCCTTGCGCTCCGCGGTGCGATGCGTGCCGCCGACGCCGTGAAGATTTTCCACCTTCGGCAAATAGCGGATGTAGCCGGCGCGCTGGAGATAGCGGAAGCCGTCGAGCAGCTGCTCGGACGTGTGCTGGCGCGCGGTCAGGACGTAGGTCTGCGCCGCGAGGCGCGGATCGGAGAGCGCGCGGACCATCGCCCCCCAACTCGGGCCCTGCCACTCGGACGCGGGCAGGTTCTCGACGGCGTATCGAAGATCGGCCGCGAATTTCGGCCCGAAGAACTCCCGAAACGACTTATCGCCGCGCAGCTCGAAGTCCTTGAGGTTGACGCCGCCGTACGCGAAGTCCTTTCCGATGTTTTTCTCGACCAGCGCGAACTGGGCGGTCGGCACGGCGAGCTCTCCGTTGCCGCCCTTCCGGAACAGGATGATCTTCGTCGGGAAGCCCGGGCCGAAGGCGTTGCCGTCGAGATCGAGCACGTACGCCGAGATCGCGCCCGCGGCGGAGTCGTCCGGCGCGGCGACGCCGGGCTTGAGCCAGTCGACGAGGGCGCGGCGAAGCTGGCCGAGGGGATTCGGGCGCTCGGAGGCCGCCGCGGCCGGGATCGGCCTCAGCAGGGCGGCGGCGGCGACCGCCGACGGGATCGGCGCGGCCGGAGCCGCCAAGGCGGGAGCCAACGCCGGAGCGAGCGTCAGGGCGGAAATCGAAAGAGCCGGAGCCGAGAGCCCCGTGAAAGCCGACAGGGCGGGAACGAACGCCATCGGAACCGGCGCCGGAGCAGCCGTGATCCGGGTCAGGATTTGCGCGGAGGCGGGGGCGCCGAGGAGAAGAGCCAGCGCGGCGGCTGCCGCCGCCGCGAGCCGGCGACGGGCGTCAAATACTGTCATTACCGTTAGGCCTGACACCTTTACCGAACGGCCGACCACTCGGCGAACGAGCGCGACTGTCCTTCCTTGAAGCGCAGGCCGAGATCGATGGACTCGAGCGTCTGGTCGAGCGTCTTGCGCGCCATCTCGATCTCGTTCTCGGGAGCGCGGAAGAACGCCTCGACGTCGGCCTTGAGCGCGGCCGAGACGAGGCCGCCGGCGGCGCCGACGACGCGCGTGCCGCCGCGAGGCCCGAGCTTCGCCGACAGCGCCTTCCAGTTCGCCTTCACGAAAGCCCATGAGCGCTCGCGCGTCGCCGGGTTGGACAGCATCCAGATATAGGGCATCCACGCGTCCTGCGCCCGGATCTCGTCGGACAAGGTCATCGCGAGGTATTGATCGTGCAGGGCGGGCTCGGTGAACTCGGCGAGCGCGCGCAGCATCAGGCTCTTCTGCTCGGGCGTCTTCGGCGCCGCGAGGCGGGCGCGGAACTCGGCGAACAGCCTCGGCTCGCTGCGCCGCGCGGCGGCCATCAGGATGACCGGCGACACGGACGAGTCGAGCGATGCCGGATCGGCGAGATACCTCGCCAGACGCTTGGTCACCTCGTTTTGATCGAGCGACTTGGGCGAAAGCAGGGCTAAGGCGTTGAGGACCGTCGGGCGCGTCATGGTGATTTCCGAGTCTTCGCCGCGCCTCTTGTCCCAGCCGAGCTTCTTCGCCAACGGGCCGAAGAACTCGGCGGCGAACACGCCGAGCGCGTCGCGCTCGGCGTCATTGGCGGTCAACTCCTGGCGTATGGTCTTCAGATACGCCGCCGCGTCCTCGATGATCAGGCGCGAAGCGTCGCCGCGGAACGCGGCGAGCGATTCGAGAAAGGAGGCCACGGGCAGGGTTCCCGCGCGCACGCCCGCCCAAAGGTTGTTCAAAAGCCCCGCTCTTTCGACCGGCGACAGGTCCCCGCGGCGCGACAGCGCCGCGGACAAAAGTTCCGGCGCGAGGTTAAATCGATAGTAGCCGGTCTCGTTCGCGTTCGGATAAATCCAAAGCAATTCGCCGTTCCCCGGCAAGGTTACCCTCGTCGTTGCCGTTTCCAAAAGGGTCTTGAATATCCGCGTCTTTTTTTCGCCTTTGACCTTATATCGGATCACGACCGGAATCGACCACTTGGTGTCGGCCTTCAAATTGAACGCGGAGAACCGTTCCTGCCTCAGCGTCAACGTCCGGCCTTCGGTCGTGACCGACACGACCGGGACTCCCCCTTGGCTCAGCCACCCATTCATCATCTTCGACACGGGCTTGCCCGAGGCGCGCTCAAGCTCACGCGCGAGGTCCTTCGCTTCCGCGTTCTTATACGCGAAACGCTTCATGTACGACTGAATGCCCTTACGGAAGTCGGCTTCGCCGAGAAAGGTCTCGATCATGCGCAGGAGCGCGCCGCCCTTCTGGTAGGACATCGGGTCGAACTGCGCCTGGATCTCGGCGGGCGTGGCGGCGTCGGAGCGGACCGGGCGCGTGCCGGGCAAAGCGTCGATCGACAGCGGCGAGCGCTTGCCCTGGTCGAACTCATCCCAGACCTTCCACTCCGGCTTCGCGGAGTCCACGATCTTGTAGGCGAGCCAGGTCGCGAAGGCCTCGTTGAGCCACAGGTCGTTCCACCAGCGCATCGTCACGAGGTTGCCGAACCACTGATGCACGATCTCGTGGCTGACGACCTCGGCGACGCGGCGCTTGGCGGCGTCGGAGGACAGCTTCGGGTCGATCAGCAAGGAGGTGTCGCGGTAGAGGATCGCGCCCCAGTTCTCCATGGCGCCGGAGGCGAAGTCGGGCGCGGCGACCATGTCGAGCTTGGGCAGCATGTACGGTATGCCGAAGTACTCCTTGAGATAGGTCAGCGCCTTCTCTCCCGCTTCGAGCGCGAAGTCGGCCTGGCCGATCTGATCCGGCGCGGCCCAGACGGTCAGGACGGTCTTGCCGACCAAGCGCGTGCGGGCCTCGAGGCGGGCGGCGAAGACGGCGAGCAGGTAGGACGACATCTTGGGCGTCCGCTGAAAAACGACGGTCTTGCGGTCGCCCGCGATCGTTTCGGAAATCTTCGGCATGTTGGACAGCGGCGTGAGGCCGGCGGGGACCTCCAAGGTCAATTGAAAGGTCGCCTTGAACGAGGGCTCGTCGAAAGACGGCAAGACCCTTCTCGCGTGCGTCGGCTCGAGATGGGTAAACGACCACGCCTCGTCCTT
>JAHFCD010000069.1 GCA_023249695.1 Elusimicrobiota bacterium | reverse complement strand
CCGCATCGTCAGCGGCGACCACTACTTCCCCCTCAAGCGCCGCGACGAGCTGGCGGCCCTCCTCAAGCCGTGAGCGTGCCCCGCGCGTACGCCTTTCGCGTGGACCTTCCGCGCGCGCCGGGAATCGTCGAGGCCGACCTTCCCGACCTGACCACGGCGCCGCAACGCTCTGCCGGGACCCTCGCCGCCGACGCCCTGCACATCGCGCCGCCGAAGGCGCTCTGGACGCCGGTGCCCAAGCCCGTCCCGGGCATGCTCGTGACCGGGTCCCTGCCTCCGGACAACCGCGCGCGGTTCGTGCTGCGCGTGCCCAAGGACTGGAACGGGCGCCTCGTCGTCGCCGCGGCCTCCGGCATCACCGACGAGAACACCTACGACCTGTATTTTTCCGACTTCGCGCTGAGCCGCGGCTACGCGTTCGCCGCGACCGACAAGGGCGTGCGCCGCGCCGTGCTCGACGCCGACACCGTCGTCATGCCGATGACCCCCGAGAGCTCGGTCCGGCGCTGGGCCGGCCGCCTCGAGACCTTGGTCGAGACCGCGCGCGAGCTCATCATGCGCCGCCACGGCTCCTCCCCCGAACGCGTTTACGCGATCGGCCTCTCCAATGGCGGCTTCGTCGCGCGTCGCGCGGCCGAGATGGGCTTCGTCGACGGCGCGGTGGAGATCTCCGGGGTGATGTGGCGGGCCGACGCGGGCGGCCTCCTGCGCGAGATGCCGGCGCTGCTGCGCGCGACCGCCAAGGAACCCTGGGACCAGGACGCGATCGCGCGCGCCGGCTTTCCGCGCGTCGACGCGAAGTGGAGGCCGCTGTGCGATCTGTACAAGCTGGTCTACTGGGAATCATCGCTCGGCCTGTTCGTGAGCGATCTCGACCCGTCGTACATCGGCCACGTCGCCGACTACGATCTGGATCGGCGCCCCGCCGCCCTCGCCGCGATCCGCGAGTTTGAGAACACCGGCGAACTGAAGGTCCCTTTAATCTCGATCGCGGGCCGCCGCGACTACCTGATCCCGTGCGCGGGCCATGCCGAGGCCTACCGCGACCTCGTGCGCTCCAAGGGCAAGGCCGGCCTGCACCGCCTGGTGCTGGAGGACGACGCCGCGCACGTCGACACGAACGCCGACATGTTCCCCTTCGTCACGCCCCTCATGCCGCGCGCCCACGCCGCCTTCGACGAGCTCGTCGCCTGGGTCGATTAGGATTTAGGTGTCAGGCCTAACGGTAGTGACAGTATTTCAGGCGCGGCCGCCCCTTACTGCGCCGTCCACCCGCCGTCCACGGTGAGCGAAGCGCCTCGAATCTGATCCGCGGCGTCGGAGCACAGGAACACGGCGATTCCACCGATCTGCTCGGGGGTCGCGAAATCATGGGACGGCTGCTTCTCGGCGAGGAGCTTCGCCTTCGCCTCCCCTTCCGTCATCCGCTGATGCGAAGCGAGCGCGTCGATCTGCTTCTGTACGAGAGGCGTCAGCACCCAGCCCGGGCAGATCGCGTTGCAGGTGATGCCGGTCGTCGCCGTCTCGAGCGCGACCGTCTTCGTCAGCCCGATCAGGCCGTGCTTGGCCGCGACATAGGCCGACTTGTTGACCGAAGCCACGAGCCCGTGCGTCGAGGCGATGTTGAGGATGCGGCCCCAGCCGCGCGCCCTCATGCCGGGCAACGCCGCGCGAATCGTGTGAAAGCTCGAGGACAGGTTGACCGCGAGGATCATGTCCCACTTATCGGCCGGGAACTCCTCGATCGGGGAGACGTGCTGAATCCCCGCGTTGTTGACGAGGATGTCGACCTTGCCCAGGGTCAGTTCGGCCGCCATGATCATGGCCGCGGCCTCGCCCGGCTTGCTCATGTCCGCGTCCTGGTAGGCGGCGGGCGCCCCGGAGAGCCGCTCGAGCGACAAGCGAAGCGCCTCGATCTCCTTCGCTTCGCCGAACCCGTTGATCATGACCGAGGCGCCCTGCTGCGCCAGCGCCTTGGCCACTCCCAGCCCGATCCCGCTTGTCGACCCCGTCACCACCGCCGTTTTCCCCTTTAACATGGGCTGATTCTACCGAATTAGGTGTCAGGCCTAACGGTAGTGACAGTATTTCCTTTGGAATAGCGCGTCACCGAAGTCGCGCTCGTTTGTAGCCAATCGGCGATGGCATGCAGCGAATGTCCATTACGGATGGCATCGAATGTCACCGCACGACGCGCGTCGACGACGTTTCTCCGGCGAACTTGTGAACGCATTTCCTTCAGGGCGATGCCGGTCTCCGCCTGGACTCGTGTTGCTATTTCCTCAATGCCCGACTGAGGCCCCTCGATAAACCGGCTGGGACGCGAAGGGTCCTTCGGCGCCAGCCAAGGATTGAAATCGGGCGGGATCGGATCCGAATCCAAGTTTTCTCTTCGCTTGGAGCTCGACCACGGCCAGTCGGCTTCAGCGGCGACAAACCCCGCTCTCACGGGATTTTGATGAATATAGTGAATGAGAACGGAAAGATACGCCTCGTCGAGGCAATGAATCGCGCGATAGCGAGCCTGAAATAGATGTCCGTTGCGGCCATGACGGCTATTGAAAGCCGTCGAATAACCCGTCAGGAGCCGCTGCATAATCGCCGACAAGCCGATAGGACCGACTTGTATCGCGAGATGAAAGTGATTGCCCATCAGACAATAGGCGAAGACTTCCGCGCCTGACTCGCCGCAGATACGCTTCAATGCGCCGAGAAAAATACGACGATCGTGGTCATCGACGAATATATCCCGCCCGTCCACGCCTCTGGTCATCACGTGATAAACGGCGCCGTTAAAGTGGACCCGCGGTTTTCTCCCCATGCCTATCTTACGATTGACCCCTCGAAAAAGTTTCATTGTCACCCGCAAAATACTGTCACTACCGTTAGGCCTGACACCGTTTTGCTCCGTTTTGCTAATATCAGTCCATGGCCAAGAAAGTCAAAGCTGACGCCTCCAGGCAGCCTTTCCAGTACCCGCTGAAGCGAGAGTATCGGGAGCCGGATTGGACGCGCCTGCCGGGCTATAAAGACGTGACCAAGGCCCAGTGGGAGAGCGCGCTATGGCAGCGTCAGCACTCGGCCAAGAATCTCAAGGACCTCAAGGACGTGTTCGGCCCGTTCCTCACGGATGAGCTCGCGTCGGAGATCGTCAAAGACCAGGCGGAAAAGGCCACGATGTCCCTGCTCATCCCCCCGCAGATGCTCAACACGATGGACGAGAAGGACCTCCGGAACGATCCCGTCCGCCGCTACATGATCCCGATGGTCTCCGACCGGCACACGGAGTGGCCGAACCACCCGAAGGCGAGCCGCGACAGCCTGCACGAGTCCGAGATGTGGGCCAGCGAGGGCCTCACGCACCGCTACCCGACCAAGGTGCTGGCCGAGATGATCGCCACCTGTCCGCAGTACTGCGGCCACTGCACGCGCATGGACCTGGTCGGCAACTCGGTGCCGCAGGTGACCAAGCACAAGTTCGAGGGCCTGCCCAAGGACCGCTACGGCGCCATGCTCGACTACCTGCGCAAGACCCCCTCCGTGCGCGACGTGGTCGTCTCCGGCGGCGACGTGGCCAACGTGCCGATCGCCCAGCTCGAGGCGTTCCTGATGGAGCTGATGGACATCCCCAACATCAAGGACATTCGCCTGGCCACCAAGGGTCTTCAAGGCCTGCCGCAGCACTTTCTCCAGGACGACGTGCTCAAGGCGCTCGAGCGCATCGCCAAACGCGCGTGGGACCGGGAGATCGACATCGCCGTCCACACGCACGTCAACCACGCGCAGCAGGTCACGCCCCTCGTGGGCAGGGCCGTGCGCAAGCTGCTCGAGATGGGCTTTCGCGACGTGCGCAACCAGGGCGTCCTTCTGCGCGGCGTGAACACCACGCAGAAAGACCTGCTCGAGCTGTGCTTCATGCTGCTCGACCACGCGAAGATCATGCCGTACTACTTCTACATGGCCGACCTGATCCCGAACTCCGAGCACTGGCGCCTGTCCATCGCCGAGGGCATGCAGCTTCAGCACGACATCATGGGCTACCTGCCCGGCTTCGCGACGCCGCGCGTGACCGTGGACGTGCCGTACGTCGGAAAGCGCTGGATTCATCAGCTCGCCGATTACGACAAGATCAAGGGCATCTCCTACTGGACGAAGTCCTACCGCACCGGCATCGAGGCCGATGACGCGGACGCGCTCACGCGCCGCTACGAGTACCTCGACCCGGTGTACACCTTGCCCCCCGAGGGGCAGGAGTACTGGCGCAAGCAAGCCGCGGCCGTCGCCTAGTCAGGTCTTGACGGTCGGCAGCTTCACGATCGTCAGCCAGAACTCGTCGATGACCTTGATGATGCGCTGGAACTGCTCGAAGTCGACGGGCTTGGTGATGTAACAGTTCGCGCCGAGGTCATAGCACTTCACGATGTCGGCGTCGGCCGCCGAGGTCGTGAGCACGACCACGGGGATCTTCTTGAGGACGGGATCGCCCTTGAGCACCTTGAGAACCTCCCTCCCGCTCACGCGCGGCAGGTTCAGGTCGAGCAGGATCAGCTCCGGCAGGATCGCGTTCTCGAACGGCGGCTCGCGCCGCAGGCGCTTCAGAGCTTCGTCGCCGTCGCTCGCGACCGCCATGCTGACGATCACCTTGGAGTCCTTGAGAGCCTCCCGGGTGAGCATCACGTCGTCCTCGTCGTCCTCCACCAGCAGCACTTCCAGGGGTTTAGACATTTTCACTCTCCTTGTCCGGCCCGGAGGATGCTCCGAGCGTGAAATAAAAGGTCGCGCCCTTCCCGGGCTCCGATTCGATCCAGATGCGCCCTCCGTGGCGCTCGACGATCTTGCGCGCCACGGCGAGCCCGATGCCCGTGCCGGGATAGGCCGACGTCGAATGCAGGCGGCGGAACATTTTGAAGACGTCGCTCGTGAACTGCGGCTCGATGCCGATCCCGTTGTCCGCGACCGAGAACACCCACTCCCCCCCCTCGCGGCGCGCGGCGACCGCGATCTCGGGAGGGCGATCGCCGCGGAACTTGACGGCGTTGCCGATCAGGTTCAGGAATAAGCGAGTGACCTGGCCGGCGTCGACGGCGATGATCGGCAGGGGCCCGGAAGCCACCTTGCCGCCGGCTTCCTTCAGCGCCGAATCGAGATCGGCGAGCACGTCGCGCAGCAGCGCGTTGAGATCCGTGGGAACGGGCTCGAGCTGGCGCGAGCCCGCGCGGGAGTAGGTGAGGAGGTCCTGGATGAGCTGCTGCATGCGCACCGTGCCGGCTGTGATACGCTTGATGAAGTCGTCAGCCTCGATGTCAAGCTTCCCCGCGTAGCGCTTCTCCAGGAGCTGGGCGAAGCCCGCGATGCGCCTCAGGGGGGCCTGCAGGTCGTGCGAGGCGATGTAGGCGAACTCCTCAAGCTCGCGATTGGAGCGGCCGAGCTCCTCGGCCCTCGCGGCCTGCCGGGCGAGCTCGCGCATGCCTTCGGTCAGACGGCGGATGATGTACCCTCCGCCGAACAGGATGACGGCGGCGAGGAGCCCGTTGAAGGCGAGGAGGGCGGCCACCTGCCACGCCAGCGCCGCGCGGATGTCGCCCGGGTCCATGAGCACGTCGACCCGGCCGACGACGGCGGCGCCCAGGCGCGCGCCGGGGACGACGACGGGCGTGGATACCGCAAGGAGGTGCCTTTTCGGCGCCCCTACGCGCGAGTAGCGCGCCCACTCCGCGCCCCGTTCGTCGAGAATGCGCAGTGACGCGAGCGCGGGCTGGCCCTCATAGTAGAAGGCGACGAGCGCGAGCGCGCCGCGATCCTCCAGGCTCAGCGGTACGAAGGCGGCGCGGGCCGCCGCCGCCGCGACCGCCTCTCCGCGCTGGGCGAGCGAGCTCTCGAGCAAGACCCGCATGCGGTACGCGGAGAGGGCGGTGGAGCCGCCTCCGAGAAGGACGGTCAGCAGTGAGAACGCGAGCGTGAGCCGGCGCGCGAAGGCCTCCCAGCGCAGCGTGTCGGCGGTCACGGAGGGGTTCATTTCGCCCCTCCCGGGACGCTCACGCCCCAGCGCCGGGCGAGGACCCGGTTGACGACGAGGCGGCCGCCCGGGACCTCCTCCGCGCCGTCCTCCGGCGCCGCGCCCTTGGCCGCCGCGTTCGCCAAGCCCACGGCGTGGCGGGTCATGGCCGAGAGGTCGCTGTCGGCGCCGAGAAAGACGCCGCGCGCGACGAGGTCCGCGCCGGGCCCGATGAGCGGGACGCGCCGGGCTAAAGTGGACTCGACGAGATAATCGAAGGCGGCGCCCTCGGTGAGCAGCGGGTCGCCCAGGATCCAGACGGCCTGGACGGTTTTCAGCACGCGGGGCAGGGCCTCGGGCAATTCCCGGATTCCGTCGACGCGGACGGCGACGAGCACGATGCCCCGCTCACGCGCGCGCGCGTTCAGGCGGGCGTATACCTTCTCGTAGCCCGTCCGGTGAACCACGGCGACGCGACGCCAGCCGGCGGCCCGCGCGAAGTCGAGCACCTGAATCGCGTCGTAGGGCATGACGCAATCGACGGGCGTGCCGTCGATCTCGTGGGTGAGCCAGCCGCACGCTTTTCCCCTCGTGGCGGACACGACCCGGTCCGCGCCCTGCACGGACGCGAGCAGCCGCCCCTTCTCGATGGGATCGCCCAGCGAAATCCGGTCGAACGCCCGCACGCTGACGTCCGGCCCCGCGCGCGCCGAGGCGGCCCGCGCCTGCTCCGCGTCCGCGACGATCAAGGTGATTTTGGCCGCGGACGCCGGCGGCGCCAGCGCCAGGAAGACGGCCACGGTCAGGTTGGGTGCCCGGATCATCGCCGCCTCAAAAGGTGATCACGACGGCGGCCTGGACGAGCCGGCCGTCCAAGATGATCGATTGAGTCGCGGTCGGGATCACGTAATAGAGATAGAGCGCCTCGACCTTGAGCGTGAGGTTCTCGTTGGCGGCCATGTTGAGGCCGCCCGAGTAGGAGCGGAGCACCTCGCGGCCGGAGCCGCCGCTCGCGCGGCCGGTGTGGTAGTTCTCGAAATGTCCCCAGCCGACGACCCGGCGCCCGCCGACGCGAAACAGCGGGTGCGAGGCCGTCACGAACGCGCCGTGCGTGACCCAGGACGTGGACCGCAGCGACGGCGCCATGCCTTCATCGCCCGAGGCGTGAATGTGCAGATACTCGGCCAGCAGGTCGAACTCGCCGGGGGTCCAATAGGCGTGCGCACCGGCCAGCTGCAGGATGCGGCGGTTCTCCCGGTCCCACGCCCCGCGATAATAGGAAGCACCGACCTCTCCGGCCCCGACGCGCGAGACCGCGACCTGGCCGCCGAGCGCGATGTCCTTGTTGTTGTTACCGGCGCCGAGATTTGCGCTGAGGGCGAGGCCGCCCGGCAAGTTGGGGCTGCGCAGGGCGCCGGTGCTGCCGGTCACGCTGCCGTAGCCGTTGACCGCGTAGGCGCGCGCGTCGAGGCCCCAGCCGTCGCTCAAGTCGAAGCGCCGCATGAGCACCGCGCCCGCGTCGGCGATGGGCAGGCCGAGGATGCTGCCGGCGTAGAACGGCGCGGAGAGCTCGACGCGCTGGAAAGGATAGAAGCGCCGGGTGTTGTAGTAGTTGAACGGAATGGTCACGCGTCCGGCGTGCACGCGCAGGTCCCACCAGGGCAGCGCCGCGTCGAGGTAGGCGTATTGAATCCGCGTCTGGCCGACGGTGCTGCCGATGTTTCGGAACGTGAGGTCGACGAGGAAGTCGGCGTCCTCGCTGACCTTGGTCGTCGCGAACAGCCCGACCGCGTCGAGCCGAAAGCCCCGGGAGACGAGGTTGCCCTCGGGAGTGGCGCCGAGCGCCGCGGCGGGGCCGCGAAGCTTGAACTGCGAGTCCGCCGTCACGAGGGCGTTTCCATACCCGGTGAAGGCGATCTTGGCCCCGGCGTCGCGCGCGGCCGCCGCAATGAGGAGGGAGGCCGCAAGCCGTAGGATTTGGCGTTTCATAATGCCCCAGTATAGGGCGAGCCCCACCCTATGGCTATGCCCCGCCTGTCAGCGATGTCAGCAGCCACCGTTTATTTCGAGCCCAGGTACAGCCTCATGCCGATGCCGCCGTCGGCGTCCACCCCGCCGGTCGGCGTCGTGCGAAAGACGGGGCCGGCCTCGACGAAAAACTCGATGGGCTGACGCGTGAGCCGCCAGGTCACGCCGGCGATCGTGCGCACGCCGAACTCGGGGTCGTCCCCGGTCTCCAGGCGCGGCCCCGCGCCGAAGTAGACGCCGAGCTTGCCCTCGTCGGGCTGGGGAAGGAGGTTCCAGGCGTGGTAGAGCAGATCGCCCCACAGGACCGTCGAGCCGCTGTAGCCCACGCCGAGGTCCATCGCGTAATCCCGGTCGAACCACAGCTCGACCGAGCCGCCGATCGGATCGCC
>JAHFCD010000535.1 GCA_023249695.1 Elusimicrobiota bacterium | reverse complement strand
TCTACGAAGATCGTCGCCGAAGGCGACGATCCTGGCCGCCCCCCGCGGGGGCGGCCATTCCGTTGGGGGGCGATGCCGTTTCCCGCGCTGAGCGCCCGACTACTTGCTCAGGCTCCTAGGCGCCGAGCAGGGCCATTGACAGGAAGAAGCGCCGGGCTTATCCTGAAGTCATGGCGCCGTTTCTCGTCCTCCTGGCCGGACTGGCGACCCCCGCGGCGGCGCTGCCGTCGTCTTACGCGCGCCTCGATGAGGCGGCCGTCGCCTTCGTGGACCTCGTGCGGACCTATCCCGAGCAGAAGCACGAGTACTGCACCTGGCTGATCAAGACGCCCGAAGGCCGCGTCCGTTTCGGGACGATCAACGAGGGCAACATGGACAAGTGCCCGAGCACGTGGCCCAAGCCCGCCGGGACCGTCGGGTCCGTCCACACGCATCCGATCTGGGGGCCGAGCGCGCAGGACGCGGGCGCGGCGGGCCAGGTGTTCTCGGAGGGGGACTTCTCCCACGCCGAGCACGCCGACGTGAGCGTGCCGGCCTATCTCGGCGCGCCGGCCGGCCATGTCCTGCGCTACGATCCGGGCGGGAGCGTGTGCCAGGGCAAGAGCTTCATCACGCGGCGTTTCAAGATCGTGCGCGACTTAAGCCCGAGCGTGCGCGGACGCCTGCCGATCAACCCCGACGAGAAGGTCGCGCTGTTCGACCTCATGGGAAAGGCGATCCCCAAGCCCCCGTACTGCCTCGACGCGCCGCGCTGACGCGGATTCCCCTCGTGCTATCATAGGCGCATGATCGCCGGCTTCCTCGCGGTTCTCGTCGGGAGCGCGTCGGCCGCCGTCGTGCCGCTGCCGCAGGCCTACTCGCACAACGACTACAAGCAGAAGCGCCCGCTCGACGACGCGCTCGAGCGCGGCTTCTGCTCGGCCGAGGCCGACGTGCACTTGCGGGGCTCGGAGCTGCTGGTCGCCCACACGGGCGGCGAGATCAAGCCCGGGGTCACCTTGCAGAAGCTGTATCTCGATCCGCTGCTCGCGCGCGTGCGCGCCCACGGCGGGCGGGTTTATCGCGACGGGCCGACCTTTTTGCTGATGGTCGAGTTCAAGTCCGACGGGGACGAGTCCTGGCAGGTCCTGCGCGAGGCGCTCAAGCCCTATGCGGAGATGCTGACGGCGTTCACGTCCACGGTGACCGCGCACGGCGCCGTGACGATCGTGATCACGGGCCATCGCCCCGGGATGATCTTTCGCGCCGAGCCGCGACGCCTGGCCGCGCTCGACGGGGGCTTCGGCGACCGCGACTCGCCGGAGCCGACGCTGTATCCGGTGATCAGCGACAATTGGGCCGCGCGCTTTCAGTGGCGCGGCGGGCGCATGGAGCCCGAGGAAAAGGCCCGTCTCGAGCGCGCGGTGCGCGACGCGCACGGCAACGCGCGCCTGATCCGCTTCTGGGGCGCGCCCGATCGCGAGGAGGCCTGGGCCCTGCTGCGCGGGGCCGGCGTGGACCTGATCAACACCGACCGCCTCGAGCGCCTGAAGAACTTTCTCCTCGCGCCGCCCCCGAAGGCGCCCCGCGTCATAAGAGATTTACCGGAATAACCCCCCGCCTCCATTCCCGCCGCGGCGCTTTAGAGCCATCCTTAACTTAGGCGGAGGGGCCATGGCGAAAAAAACGATAGCGGTGACGGGGGCGACCGGCCATATCGGCAAGGCCGTCGCGGCGAAGCTCAAGGCGGCCGGCCACGACGTGCGCAAGCTGTCGCGCGCCTCGGGCGTGCCCGACGACGACCTGATCATCTTGACGAACGCGCTTTACGGGGCCGACGCCGTGTTCCTGATGATCCCGCCCGACTTCAAGGCGACGAACCTGCGCAACCGCAGCGACGAGCTCGGCGCGAAGCTGGCCACGGCGGTGAAGGCCTCCGGCGCGAAGCGCGTGGTTTTCCTGAGCAGCCTCAACGCGCATCTCAAGGAGCGCACCGGCCCCATCCTGGGCCTGCACGATATGGAGGAGCGCCTCAACGCCCTCGACTTCGCGGAGCTGGTGCACGTGCGTCCGGCGTTTTTCATGGAGAACCATCTGGGCGGCGTGGAGTTCATCGCGCGCCACGGCTACTATGGGACGGCGCTGGCGCCCGACATCGCGATCCCGATGATCGCGACGGCGGACATCGCCGCGAAGGCCGCCGACCTGCTGGCCGCGGAGCCGTTTCGCGAGCCGCGGGTCCGGGAGCTGCTCGGCCCGCGCGACTATACCATGCGGGAGGTCGCCCGCATCCTCGGCGCGG
>JAHFCD010000068.1 GCA_023249695.1 Elusimicrobiota bacterium | reverse complement strand
GTAATCGGCGCCCTCGCCGAACCGGCTGCAAGTAAGGAATTCTATACTTCGCATGCAGCAAAAGAGGCGATTCGCCGTTACGAAGCGATTGTGAAACAACCATGAACCAGGACCGTCTAACTAGTGGCTTCTGCCGACGCGCGCCTGGCGGAAGAACTCTTAATAGCGCGCGCGGCAGAGCCATACGTTGAAGCTGTAGGAAAACCCCATTTATGGACCAATTCAGCTTATTCTCTCGACGGAGAACCGGAAGCGGATTGCCCAGGAATGGGGTTTTTCCACAGCTTCGTTAGGGCAATTCGGCCAAATCATGAACGGCGAAACGGCTTTTTAGACCATAAATAAGTATGGCTATTTTTACATACTCGATGTATACTAAAAGAAGGACATGATTCATTTTGAGTGGGACGAGAGCAAAGACCGGGAGAACCGGAATAAGCACGGTGTATCGTTTGAAACGGCCCAGCATGCATTCGCGGATGCCAAAAGGGTCATCGCGGAAGATCTCGAGCACAATCAGAAGGAAAAGCGATTTTATTGCTTTGGCCGCGTCGGCGATGGAATCCTCACCGTTCGATTCACGTACAGAGAGAACAGAATTCGCCTCTTTGGAGCGGGCTACTGGAGAAAAGGGAAGGCTCTTTATGAAAAAGAAAATCAAATACACGGATGAACCCCTGGGGGAACTGAGCGTGGTCAGGGATTTCCTGCCCCCTCCTGAAGAGCTTGCCTTCAAGGAGGAGAGCGTGAAGGTGACTATGACGCTCAGCAAGTCGAGCGTTGCCTTCTTTAAGAAGGCTGCGCAGAAGTATCACACGCCCTATCAGAAAATGATCCGCAAGCTGATTGATGCCTACGCGACTCGTCACCCATTGCCCTAACCAAGGGCTACAGCCGCCCGCGGCCTCGTTTGGATTGACTCATTTAGCCGCGGCCGCTCATCCTCGGCGTTGAAGCTGTAGGAAAACCCCCTTCCGGTAGGGAATTCGTGAATATATTCGAGTAAAGATTGATTCTGATGCGGCAATCGATGCCGCGGGGAGTTTTTCTACAGCTTCGTTAGGCATCCAATGTCGAAGAACCAAAAGAAGATGGAATTGAACGAGTCCGACATCCAGGCGTCTTTCGGAAGCTCCTCGTCTGGCGGACGCAGCAAAGTGCGCCAACCGCGTTCATTGGATATCAGATCTACGCGGATTGAACTTCTGCACGTTCCAAGCGGAGTGAAGGTTAACGGCGAGATCCCTTCCGGGCACTACAACCGGAAACAAATGCAGAAATTGACTTTGGAACTGAAGGAGCGACTGACGGACGAATTAAGACGGCAAGTCGCAAAGAAACTGCGAGTGGCCGGAAGTGAGTGAACGGGGAGATAGGAAACACATTGTTCTGGGTACATGGGTAACACTTTAGACTAGATTTACAGGTGCCGAAGGAGGCACCTGTGAGCTGGCAAGGAGTTACCGTTATGAACCAACGCGTCCGTTTTGTTTCTGAGCATTCAAAAGCCTATTTCCCGATAACGGAGCTGTGTGCTCAGTTTGAGATAAGCCGCAAGACGGGCTACAAGTGGCTCAGACAGGAACGCTCGCGGGAAGTTTTCGACGGCCTCGTCAGAACGAGTACGAGTAGCGCGTCGAGAGGATGATCTCGTTGACGCTCTTCGCGGTGCCGACCTTGTCCTTGGTCTGGCTCAGCCCGAGCCCGAGCGCCAGGTTGCTCTGCTTGGTGAGGGCGACCGTCGCCTCCGAGTTGAGCGCGAGGGCGGACGAATCGACGGGGAAGGTCGGCGAGGTGCTTTTCGTCGTGGTCAGCGAGCCGAAGAATTGGCCCGTCCATCTCGGCCGCAGCGGCCGCGAGTAGCTGCTGGACAGCGACTGGTTCGTGCGGCTGCTCCCGTCGATCTTGTCCTTGACCTGAGACCGCGTCACGCCGAAGGAAGCGATCGCGCTGTGGGGCAGGACCAGGTTCGTGTTGAGCCCCAAGGTCTGCGTGTCCAGGTCGTGGGCCAGCTTATTGGCGTCGCGAAACTGCGAGCTCTGCACGTTCAGGGAGACGCTGTGCTTGCGGATGGACTGCGTGACCCCGAGGTTGAGGGTCGTCGTCCTGTTGTTCAAGGCCGTGCTCGGCTTGCCCTTGGCCGAGTTCATCGAGCCGCCGATATTGAGGTTCGTCCCGCTCGGGAACTGGACGGCGTTGCTCAGGTTGATCACCTGCTGGACCGTCGTCAGCTTCTTCGGATCGTTGGCGAGGTTGTCGGTGTACTGGTTTCCGGAGATGTTCATCGTGTACCAGGGCGCCGGAAAAAGGCCCAGGCTGAGATCGAGGGTGTTGCGGTCGCCGATGACGGCGGGGGCCGCGAACGTGACGAACTTGGGGCCGGCCGTCTGGAGATAGGTCTTGAACTTGAAGCGCTTGGCCTCCCAGCGGAATTCGAGCCGGCGGGCCGTGTCCGAGACCTTCGCGGCGGTGCCCGAAGCGAAATCGTTCTTCTGGTAGTCCAGGAACACGCTGATCCCCTTCGTCGCCTGCCAACTCAGGTTCAAGCCCATGCCCGTGTTCTTCTGGGCGGCCAAGGAGGGGCCGCGGAAATTGTTCGATTTCGGATCGCTGCTGAGGGAGGCGGCCTCGTCGGCGCTCTGGAACGCGTTGACGCCGAACTTGACGTTCGCGGGAAGGGCGGCGCCCCAGCGCGCCGCGTAGATCGAGCGCGAGAAGCGGCCGTTGATCGACGCGGTCCCGGGCTGGGAGGTGACGCTTTGCCCGCCGAGCACGGACCAATCGTAGCGGCCGCGCTGCTGCTCGATCATCCCGCCGCGCAGGCCCAGGCCGTAGACGGACAGCTGAGAGAAAGTGGGCGACAGGTCCCCGGCGTAAATCCGGCCCCAAGGCGCGTAGTAGCTGACGAGGATGCTGTACGGATCGACAGCCTTGCCGGGCTCATGGAGAAGGTTGGCGTTGATCAGGTAGGAGGAGTCCTTGATCTTGCCGACCATGTTGATCGCCGTGGACCCGCTGACGCGCCGCCAGCGGCCGACGCTCGAGTCCTTCAGGCTGACGGTCACGTTGCCCTCGACCCGGTACTCGACGACCTCGGGGGGCGGCGGAATCTCCTTTTCGATGATCTGAAAGGCCTTGTAGTCGGACTCGATGAGCTGATTGTTGTCCTTGTAGAGATAGATGCGGTAGAAGCGGCGCCCGGTCGCCGTGGTCGGAACGGAGAACGGGACGGTGACGGCGGCCACTCCGCCGGCGGCGATGTTCTCCGTGGGAGCCACCCGCTCCGTCCGCGAGAGAAAGCGGTACTCGACGTCGTAGATTTCCGCGACCCAGTAGTAGCTGCCCGCCGCCCACGCGGTCGCGCCCGTGTTCACGGCCAGCGCCTGCAGCGAGATGGTCTCGCCCGCCTGCACGGGGTCGGGAGCCGGCACCGTGAACTGCAGGCTGGCCTGGTCCGCGGCGGCGGCGGTCCTCGGCTGGACGGCGGCGCCGACGCAAAGCGCCAGCGCCGCCGCGGCCAGACGAAGACCTCTCATGTTCATCGGCTAGAGCGTTCCAGCCGTCCTCACTTCTTCTCGAGGTTCAGCTTGATCTTCTTGCCGTCCTTCGTCTTCAGCTCGAGGCTCCGGCGGCGGTCGGCCTCGTTCTGGAGCCGGCCGATCTGCTTCTCCACGCCCTCCGCCTTCAGCGCGTCCTGCCAGGTCCCCTTGTCCGCGTCGGTCATCGCCTTCGGCGCCTCGGGAGCGGACCCGGCGTTGGCCACCTGGGTCATCTGCCCGGCGACCAGGGCCTGCTTGCCGTGCTCGTTTTCGACGTCGACGAAGCCCTCGTAGACCTTGACCGTCATGCGCTCGTTGGACTCCACGTCCGCTTCCGTGCCGCGAACGGCCGCGACCGCGGTGGGGGTGCGGATGCGGATGCCGGAATGGCCGTGGAGCATGCGCGTCCAGGCCTTCCCGATCGTCGTGAACAGCTGCGTCGGCTTCTGCCCGCCGCCCGATTCGACGACGAAGGTGGACGACTCGCTGATCCGAACCTCCGCGCCGCCGATGAAGGCGATCGCCGCGAACTCGCCCGCCTTGGTGATGATCGAGTCCCCCTCGTTGACGAACTGATTGCGCTTCAGGGGCTTCACGGCCGTTTTTCCCGCGAGCTTAAGCCCGGGAGCTCCCGTAAGCGTTATGACCACGCCCGCCACGACCTCTCCGGCCGCGAACGCCGGCAGGGACGCGAGGCCCAGCAAGGCCGCGACCGCGAACATCGACGCCGCAGACCGTCTCATTTTTTTCAGCACTAGTTCTTCTCCTTGGGCTTCATTCTGTCCGGCGCTTCCTCTTTCTCGGCGGCCTGCTCGAAATTGACGGGCACGATCGTGCGCGGAATGATCCTTATGCGGTAAGGAACGTCGGCGCGCACGGGCTTGATCGTGTTGAAGGTCGCGTAGTTGACGAATTTATAGCGCACGACCAGACCGGACAAGCTCATCTCCACGGCCTCGATCTCCGCGTGATCCCGCGTCTCGCCTCGGCCGGCGAAAATGCCGATCACCATGTGCTGCTTGAAGTCCATGTCGGGCACGCGCTCCGACGAAATCTGCTTCCAAACCTTCTTCCAGGTTTTCTCGTCCCCGATCAGCAGCCCCGAGGCCTTCGGAGCCAGCGGCGCGGAGACGCCGGACCAATCCCGGCCCGCAGGGGCGAATTCTACATTTTCGGCGGCGGCGTTAGGGCCGGCCTCCCCCGAGCCCGTAGCGGTCCGGGCGGCGCGCGCCGCGGCGGTCTCCGTCGGCACGGCGGGGGCGTCCGAGGCCGTGGCGGGCGTCCCGGCCGTCGGGGGGCCGCTCAGCGAAATGTCGGCGGATCCGCCCCGGATCGAATCCAGCAAGGCCCGCAATTCCTCGGGGCTCAGCTGCCCCTCCATCCCGACGAGGTTGTACTCGCTCAGGTCGACGCCCTGCTGGCCCAGCAGGAGCTGGATCGAGCGCCAGATCTGATCGGGTGTCATATTGCCGCCGAAGTCGGTCGCGCCCGCGTCCTGCGCCGACTGATTGACCATCAAGGTCTTGCAGTTGTTGGCGAGGTTGTCGTCGGAGAACTCGATGCAGGCGATCGCCAGATTCTGGTTGAGGCCCGCGATCATCGGCGCGGAAAACGAATAGTCGCGGGAGTCGCCGGCCGCGATCATGGCCATGGTCACGGGCGTGCCGACCGCGGGAACCCCGCCGACGCTGAAACGCAGCACGACGTTGGCCGGGGCGGAGCCGCCCTGGTTCTTGACCGTCACCTTGAACGGAAGGTTTCCCGCGGCGTCCTTGCCGCCCTCGACGACCAGATCGACGACGGCCATGTCCCGGGAGAGCGCCGACGTCTGCACCGTGAACGAGAACGGCGAGGCGCTCGCCCCGATCTGCAGGCCGACGCCGTCGAACGCCTCGACCTTCCAGTAGTAAATCTGGCCGGCGGACAGCTTCTGCCTCGCGTCCGGCGGATTGACCGGGTAGCTCAACGACGCATCGCCGCCCGCGACGTCCTGCGTGAAGAGGGAGTTGTAGAAAGAAGGATTGTCTCCCACCGTGACCCGGTACGTCGAGCCGCCGCTGGAGACCCAACGGAACGTCACGGGCACGTCGGCGATGTCCTGCGCGCCGTTGGGCGGATAGAGGAGCAGGATATTGGGCGAGGACACGACGAAGGTGGCCTGCTGGGTGACGACCTGCCCGTCCAGGGCGGCCGAGGCCTGCAGCGTGTAGACCCCGGGGCCCGAGTAGAATTTCGACACCGGGAAGCCCGACAGTTGCGTCGCGGCGTTGCCGACGGACCCGGGAGCGGAGTTGCCCGCGATCTGAAACACCGAGGAGCCGGACGGGCCCAGCACGTTGAAGGTGAAGACGACCCGGCCGGTGCTGGCCACGCCGTTGAAGACCCTCTGCTGGAAGGTGATGCGCTCGTTGTTGGTGAACGTCGTCCGCTGGCTCGAGTTCGCGTCCAGGACGGCCACGCTGCCGGCGCTGAGGAGGCCGGCGGCGCGGACGCCGGGCGCCGGCGCCAGGACCGCGAGGAAAGCGAGGGCCGCCATAATCCGTTTCATGTTATTTGACCACCGCCAGCTTCTTGATCACCATCTCCGTTTGGTCGCTGCCGCCCTTGACCTTGACGGCGACCAGATAAACTCCCGACGCGACGCCCGAGCCCTTGTTGTTGGTCAGGTCCCAGTTCGCGTGATAGATGAACGGGCCGGAGCCCGGGGCCGCGACGATGCCGCCGCCGGACGTCGACATCTCCTTGACCAGCGCGCCGGCGATGTCGAAGATCCGGATGGTCGCCTCCATCGGAAGCAGGGCCGTCAGGAACCGGATCGTCGTGGACTGCCGCGCGGGGTTGGGGAAGGCGTAGACCTCCTCCTTCGGCAGCGGGTTATAGATGAAATTGAGCGTCTTGATTTCGCCGTCGATGAGGTCGACGGTCTGAAGGTCCGTGTACTCCAGGCCGTTGAAGGCCCGGACTTCATAGCGTCCCGGCAGCAGGTTCGGGATGTACCAATGCCCGGTGCTCTGCACGAGGACCATGCCGACCTGGCGGTTCGACTGGAACAGCTCGATGCGCGCGTCCGTCGTGTTGGGAGCCGCCTTCGGATCGAAGAAGGCGGCGGCCTTCATCCCCACGCCCAGCGACAGGGCCTGGCCTCGGCCGGCGACGGACATCGTCTGCAGGTTGCCCTGAAGGGTCGCCAACGCGTAGTCGAGCTGCAGCACGAAGTCGAGATCGATCGTCCCCACCGAAATGTTGTCGATCCAGACCGAGCTGCCCACGCCGTTGGCCGACCAGGTGGCCTGAACCTTGAAGGTCCCCGATGGGACGCCGTTGAGCGTGAAGGTGCCGCTGCCGTCGGCCTGGGTGAAGGCGGTGGACGCCAGCGCGCCGCCCGCGTCGTAGCAGTCGATCTGCACGGCCGTGATGCCGACGCTCGACACCTGCACGACGTGGCCCTTGATCTGGTCGCTGGGGCTCGGCGTCGCGTAGCCGGTGGTCAAATTAGAGAGGCCGGAGAAGTTGCCGGCGTCGTCCCGCGTCCACAGGCCGATGTAGTAGGTGGCGCCGGGCACCAGCCCGGTCACGGTCGTCGACTGCGCGCCGGCCGGCGTCACGGGGCCGGTCGCGATGACGACCTGGGCGGCCGAGGTGCTGTAGGTGACGGGGCTGAACGTCGAGTATTGGATGCGGTACTGGCCGGACACGATAATGCCGGCCGCGCCGTCGTCTCCCGGCGCCGTCCAGGACAGGTTGAGCGTGCCCGGCGTGGGTCCCGCCGTCGTGCTCAGATCGACGACGTCCGAGGGCGGAGTCGTGTCCGAGAACGTGAACGTGGAGGAGCCGGAGGCGAAGAAGCTTCCCGCATTGGGAGGCGTCGCGTTGTCGAGCGCGCGGACCTGGATGTAGTAGCTGGCCGCGTCGGCCAAATTGGCCAGCAGCAGCGCCGACGGCGTCAAGGACCAGGCGGTCGTGCCCGTGGGGCTCGTCGCGATGGCCAGCGCGCCCCAGGACTGAGTCGTGAAGCTCCAGTAGAAGCCGTCGCTCAATCTCTGGAGGCGGAGGTCCACCGAGCCCACGCCCGCGCCCGCGGCCCCGCCCGGATCCGCCGCGGTGCCCGTGATCGTGGCCATCGCGGAGATCGTGGCGCCGGTCGTCGGCGTGCCGACCCCGGCCGTCGGCGCCGCGAAGTCGGTGTAGAAGGTCCTCGTCGCGTACACCAAGGAATAGTTGTCGCCCGTGTCCGAGGAGCGCGCGATGACCGAGTACGTGCTCTGGTCCACGAACGGGATGGCGGGGCTCAGCGTCCAGCCGGCCGTGCCCGACGCGACGAACCACACCGGCGCCGCCGAGACGAACGCCGCGCCCGACCAATACAGCCCGGACGCGCCGGCGGAGAAGCTGAGCTCCACGCCCTTGACGCCGTACGCGTCGACGGCCGTGCCCGAGAACACCGCCGCCGTCGAGACGATGGCGGCCGACGGGACGCTCACCGTCGTCACGGGTCCGCCGGCCACGCGGATCAAGGAGAAGGCGTCCGCGAGGACGCGGGTCGTGCCCGCGACGTCCCACGCCCGCACGGAGACATAGTTCGTCGCCCCCACGTACAGGCCGGAGAAGTTCAGCGGCCAGTTCACCCGGTAGTAGGTCGTGTTCGGAGCCAGCGCGGCGATGTCGGTCCAGCCGATCACGGCGGCGTTGCCGGTCGCGGCCTCGCTGCTGACGCTGTACTGGAAGGAAGCCAGCGCGCTGGCGCCGTCCTCGACCCAGACGCTCACCGCCGGCACGGGGTTGACGTGAGGGATGGGGTCGTTGGGCTGGTTGTTGACGAACACGGGGGCGGTCGTGTCCTTGAGCACGTAGAACGCGTCGGCCAGGACGGTCGTGTTGCCTCCGCCGTCGAAC
>JAHFCD010000534.1 GCA_023249695.1 Elusimicrobiota bacterium | reverse complement strand
CATCGGCCTGCTCGACCGGAAAACGAACCCGGTCGCGGCCGACTTCCTGGCCTTCATGCGCGCCGATCTGACGGCCGCCTCGGACGCGTTCTCCCTCGATCGCGGCGAGAAGGTCCGCGTCGACCGGGCGCTGAGCGAAACGTATTGGCGCGCGCACGCGCCGACGGACGCCGAGGCCGCGACGTTCGCCACCCTCGACAAGCTCAACGTCTCGCTCGAGGAAGCGCGCGACCGCCTGCTGACGAGCTACCTCGCCGACTCGGGCGACAGCGCGGTGAAGTTCGTCCTCAAGGACCTGGAGCTGGACGCCTACCTGAAGGCCCAGGGCGCCTTCGACGCCGAGCTCGCCCGCACGCTCGGCGCCAAGCCCTCTCCCTCGGTCGTGCGCGCGCTCGACGGCCTCTACGATCTGCGCGAGGTCCTCGACCGCTCGATCGCGCGGGCCAAGCACGGCCGCGGCATGGCCGCGCTCGACGCGCTGATCATGCTCGAGAAGAGCCGCCTGCGCGCCGCGCGCTGGACGCGCCAGACCCCGGCCCGCATCGATCCGATCGCCGAGGCGCTGTCCCGCCTGAAGGACACGCGCGAGCGCTGGGCCTCGGGCAAGGTCGGGCCCGACCTCTCGCCGCTGTACGCGGTGACCCGCCTCGACGGCGCGGGCAAGCGCACGTGGGGCGTCGACTCGTGGATCACGGCGGCCAAATTCGAAGAGCTCAAGGCGGCCGGCAAGGACCCCGGCCACGCCCGCGACGCGGGCGTCATCCTCACCCGCCCGAACCCCAAGACGGGCGTGGACGAGTTCTTCATCGACGTTCCGGAGAACGGCACCGGGAAGTTCGAGGTGATCGGCGGTGCCGACGCCGCCGACGCCGCGCGCGAGGCCGCCGACACGAAGTTCAGCGACAACCGCGGCCAGGCGGCCCTGCAGGCGCGGATGGACCAGTCCGATTTCGTCGCGCCGGGCGGCGCCGGCAAGGAGGCCCTGGGCTGGGACTTCCCCGAGGTCTTCGGGCCCGGCGGCATGCACGCGCACGGGCGCGTGTTCTTCTTCGAGGCGCCGCATCCCGACGGCAAGCCGCAGAAGGCGCTCCACCCGCTCGCGGCCCTCTCCTTGAAGCCCGCGTATGTCGTGATGAAGCTGTACCTGGGCGGCTCGGATCTGCCGCGCGACCGGTTCCCGACGCTCAAGAGCCTCGAGGCCTCCGCGGAAGGCGCCGATTTCAAGACCTTGACGATCTCGCCGAAGGGCGCCGCCGAACTCGTCAAGAACGCGCGCCTGCTCGAAGCGTCCGAGCGGCGCCGCGGCTGGATCGAGGTCAAGCTCAACAGCTTCGGCTTCGCCCGGGACGAGAACGGCCAGGTCTCCCAGCTCTACCGCACGAAGGACGACTTCGACGCGCAGTGGAAGGCTTACGATCACGCGAAGACCGATCTCGAGGCCGCGCGCCGCGATCTCGTGACGGCGACGGGCGAGGAGGCCGCGCGCAAGGACGAGGCCGACAACGCCAAGTCCGCCGCCGACCGGCAGAGCCTGATCTATCAGGTGGCGCAGGCCCGCCTGCGGGAAGCGCTGCGCGAAGGCATGCTCGAGGCGGGCCTCGACGAGCGCTCGGGCACCTTCAAGACCGAGCTCGATCGCCGCGTCGCCGAGCCGAAGGCCGGCAAGATCCCGAAGGCCAAGGAGCCGAGGCTGCAGGCGGATATCGAGCGCTCGCACGACGCGTACATGACCGAGATCAAGGCGATGGACGCCGTCGCCAAGGTCTTCACGGACGCCTCCTCGAAGCTCAAGCTCGCGCAGGCCCGCACGATCAACGCGGCCCAGTCGGTCAAGGACGCCGAGACCACGCTCGCGCGTTCCGGGTCCTGGACCTTGCACCGCACCGCGGACCTGGTCCTCGGCCTCGATTCGCAGGAAAATCTCGTCAACGTCGCCGCGCCCGTCGCGCGCGGCACGGAAATGGCCGCTCATCTCGACCCGGCCTTGGCCGGCCCGGCCGTCAAGACGATCTCCGGGGCGCTGCTCGCCGCGGTCGTCGATCAGGAAGGCAAGCTCGTGCAGGCCTACACCTCCGAGCAGGCGGTCGACGACGCGTTCAAGGCTTGGACGCTGAAGTCCTATCTCGCCGGAGGGGACAAGACCGGCGCCGACGGCGACGAGGCGCTGACCAAGGTCCGCTACAGCCATTACGAGGAAACGATCGGCGGCAAGGCCTTGCCGGTGCTGCTCGGCGAGAACTACTTGATCGACCGCCTCGACGGCGCGCAGTCGGCGATGTGGAAGGCGAAGC
>JAHFCD010000533.1:743-2297 GCA_023249695.1 Elusimicrobiota bacterium | reverse complement strand
CTCCAAGACCAACTGCTCGTCTTTCGGAACGATGTCCATGATCCGGGCGCCCGCCGGAATCACCCCGCCCACGGTCTGCATTGTCAGGCCGACGACTCGGCCGGACACGGGGGCGCGGATAAAGGAGCGGTTCACGTCGGTCGAAGCGGCGCTCATGTTGCGCTTGTACTTGGCGACCGAGGACTGCAGCGCGCTGACGGCGGCCGTCAGGTCCGCCGCGAGGCGCTCTTCCTCAAAAAGCTTATTGCGGGGCAGGTAGCCGTCGCGCACGAGGTCGCGGGTGCCGGCCAGCTGCTCGAGCACGAGCTTCTGCTGGGCGAGCTTGCCCTCGAGCTGGGCCTGGGCGCCGCGCCAGTCCTCTTGAAGCGAATCGTAGTGCGTGCGGCTGTCGGCGTCGTCGAGCTCGAGGAGGATGTCCCCCTCGTTGACCTCCTGGTCCTCCTTGACGTGAACCTTGCGCACGGTCGCAATGGTCTGGTGCTGGATCATCTTTCTCTGCGTGTCCACCGAGACGACCGCGGGCGCGGGCACGCCCTCGTCGAGCTTGGCGAGCGAGGCCCACAGGAGGAACCCGCCGAAGCCCACGACGAGCGTGGTCATGCCGATGCGCAGTATGCGAGCCTCGTCGTGGGGCCCGCCCGGCTGGGCCGCGGCGGAGTCGGACAACTCCGCCCAAATCTTCATGAGGGTTTTCACGGCTTTGCCGCCCCCGGCGCGCCGCGCATCGCGGCCAGCACCGCGTCGCGCGGGCCGAACGCCGCGACCTTGCCTTCTTTCAAGAACAGGATCTTGTCCACCGCGGCGACGAGGTTGATCCGATGCGTGATCGCGAACACGGTCTTGCCCGCTTTCTTCATCTCGAGGATCGCCTGAAGCAGGGCCGCGTCGCCGGCATCATCCAGATTCGAATTAGGCTCATCAAGGACCACCAAGGACGGAGCGCCGTACAGCGCGCGAGCCAAGCCGACGCGCTGGCGCTGGCCCGCCGAAAGAATCCCCCCGCTTTCGCCGATCAGCGTGTCGTAGCCCTGCGGGAAGCGCAGGAAGATCTCGTGTAGGCCGGCCATCTTCGCCGCCGCGATCACCTTCTCCGGCTCGGGCGTATTAAAGCGCGCGATGTTCTCCGCGATCGTCCCGTTGAACAGCTCGATGTCCTGGGGCAGGTAGCCGACGTACGGCCCGACCTTCTGCTTGTCCCACTCGTAGATGTCGGACCCGTCGAGACGGACCTTGCCCACGGCGGCCGGCCAGACGCCGACGAGCGCGCGCGCCAGGGTGGACTTGCCCGAGGCGCTCGCCCCGATGACCGCGATCACCTCGCCGGCGGCCACGGCGAAGCTGACGCCCGCCAGAATCGGCGTCCGGGACTCCGGCGCGACGACGGTCAGGTTCTCGACCTTGATGTGGCCCAGAGGCGCGGGAAGCTCCATCGTCTCCGGGCGCGGCGGGAAGGCCGCGAGCAGGGCCGAGAGGCGCGCGTAGGCGTCGCGCGCGCCGACGAAGCCCTTCCAGTTGGCGAGGAGCATCTCCACGGGAGCCAGCATGCGGCCCATG
>JAHFCD010000533.1:0-733 GCA_023249695.1 Elusimicrobiota bacterium | reverse complement strand
CCGGCAAAGCCTAGAGACGACAAGCTGATGATGAGCACAAGAATAAGCATTTTAGGTCTCCTGTGGGGGGATCAATATTTCTGGGCCGGATCCAAATGGATCCCGGGGCCCATGGTAGACGATAGCGAGACGCTCCTAAGATAGACGCCTTTCGAGGAGGCGGGTTTGGCCTTCACGATGGCTTCCACCACGGCGCGCGCATTGCTTGCCAAGTGTTCTGGAGGAAACGACGCTTTGCCGATGGCCAGGTGCATGATCCCGGAGTCGTCGGCCTTGAACTCGACGCGCCGGTCCCCAGGATCAGCGACTGCAGGGTCATGCGAATGAACCGCGTCGTCGTGCCGATACTTCCCGCGCGGTCGCTCGCCAGGGCCTGAAGGCCGAGGACGCCCCCGTACTGCCGGCGCCACTTGGCGCGTATGCCGCCGACCATGCCCATCGCGGAGATGACCTCGGCGTTGCGCAGCGAGCTCGACGCGAACCCCGAGGTGCGCGCCCACGCCCGGTTGGCCTCCGACAACGGCTTCTGGGTCATGCGCTCGGTCACGAAGGTCAGGGCGAAGAGGATCAGCGCGCCCGCGAGCGACACGCAGCCGAGCAGCGGGTGCAGCAGGAAGATCACCCCGAGAAAGATGATGGTCCACGGCGTATCGAAAAACCCCACCAAGCCCGTCCCGGCCAGGAACTGCCGCACCGTCGAGACGTCCTGCAGCGGCTGGGCCGACGGGCCCGA
>JAHFCD010000067.1 GCA_023249695.1 Elusimicrobiota bacterium | reverse complement strand
GAAGCTGGGAGATCGCGAGCGCGCGCGTCTCCTCGGGGCCGAACTTATGGTGGGCGTAGGCCGCGAGGCCGGCGACGATCAGCACGAGCACGATGAACGAAAGGCCGAAACCGCGAAGCACGGTCCGGAAAGCGGCAAAAAGGAGGCGAAGCGCCCGTTTAAAGGCGGACATGAAAACTCATGAGAGGAGATTTTACTTCTTTCTGGTCCCATCCGACTCAGCCGCGAAACACCCCCGTGCTTGACAAAATTCCCCGCTCCGTTATACTGGCTCGATGCGCAATTTCGCTTTTACGATCTGCCTGCTCGGCGCGCTCTCCGGCTGCGTCGAGGGAAGCCCTTTCTTCCGGCCCCGGGCCGGCCAGGAGAAGACCACGATCTCCTCGATCCGCGCCCGCTTCGCGTCCAAAAAGACGATCGCCGTGGTCTACGAAGGGGTGATGGGCAAGACGGGCAAGCGGGAAAACGTGTTCCAGTTCGAGAAAAGCGTCGCCCTGGACAAGGCCCTGATCAACCTCCACTTCCCGGTGATGGATCGTTCGGTGATCCAGAGCGTCCTGGAGGCCTCGCGGCTTCCCGACACCGGCTCCTTCAAGCAGGAGGACATCGAGAAGATGGCCAAGCAGTCCGGGGCCGAGATCCTGCTCATCGGCTTCGTCTTCTCGACGTCCAATCCGTCGATGTTCAACAGCGAGAAACGCGACCAGAACACGATCCTGAGGGCGATCGACCTGAAGAATTTCGAGGTCATCAACAGCGTCCAGGCCGACTCCGCCGGCCAGGACGTGTGGCGCCGGCTCGCGCCCGAGCTCCTGCTGCTCAACGAAGGCAACTAGGCCCCGGGACAAAATTAGTACTATGCGCCCGTGAGAACCGTGCTGGTCGCCGACGACGACGCGATGTTCCGCGAGATGATCACCGCCGTCCTGGAAGGGGCGGGCTACAAGGTGCTCGCGGCGCTCGACGGCCAGGAAGGCTGGGACCTCCTCCGCAAGCAGGGCGCCGACCTGGCGGTGCTCGACCTGAACATGCCGCGCAAGAACGGCCTCGAGCTCACGCGCCTGATCCGCGCCAGCGACAAGTACAAGGACCTTCCGGTCCTGATGCTCACGATCCGCGCGCTGGTGGAGGAGCAGATCTCGGGCTACGAGCGCGGCGCCGACGACTACCTGACCAAGCCCTTCGACCCGAAGATGCTCATCGCGCGCGTGCGCGTGCTCGAGCGCCGCATCCTGCCCAAGTAGGACCTCAGTCGGTGCGGATGAGGTAGATCTCGATGCGCCGGTTCCTCGCGCGCTCCTCGGCCGTCTTGTTGTCGCCGAGCGGACGGTGCTCGCCGTAGCCGATGCCGGCGAGCCGCGAAGACGGCACGCCGTGAAGCTCGAAGAAGCGCAGGACCGCGTAGGCGCGGGCCATCGCCAGCTCCCAGTTCGAGCCGTACTGCCCGGAGCGCACCGGGACGTTGTCGGTATGCCCTTCGACGACGATCTGGTTGCCGACCGTGCGCAGCTGCTCGCTGACGGTGGACAGGATCGCCTGGGCGGCCGGCTTGAGGTCGGCCTTGCCCGAGTCGAACAGGACGCCCGCCCCGAGGACCAGCTTGATCTTCTTCTCTCCGGTCTCGATCTTGGCCTGCTCGGTCAGATTCTGGCGCGCCATCTCCCCTTGAAGGTTGGTGGCCATCGTCTCCTCTTTGACCCGGGCCTCGGCCCGCTGGAGCTCCGCGGAGGACGGCTTGCCGCCGAAGTTCTTCTGGATGCTGACCAGGGACTGCTGGTATTTCTTATTGGCCTGATCGCCGCTGCCGCCGCCCTTCTTGCCCATGCCGAAGGAGAAGAGGATCAGGAAGAAGATCATCATGTAGCTCATCAGGTCGCCGTAGGTGACCGCCCACAGCGCGCCCGCGTTGAGCTGATTCTCGAGATCTTCGGCGCGGCTTCGTCTCAGGGCCATGTTACAGGTAGGTCTGCAGCTTGCGCTCGATGACCAGGGGGATCGTGCCGCGCATCATCATGACGACGCCGTCGGCGACCATCGACTTGGCCTTGTGCTCCTCGAGACCGCGGATGCGCAGCTTGCCGGCGACCGGCACGCAGAAGACGTTCGCGACCGAGATGCCGTAGAAGGCGGTGGTCATCGCCACCGCCATCGCGCCGCCGACGGTCTCGGGATTGGAGATCTGCTTCAGCACGGAGACGATGCCGATCAAGGTGCCGAGCAGGCCGAACATCGGCGCCAGGATCGCGCCGGTGCGAAAGACGTTGACGACCTCGTTGTGGCGATCGAAGCTGACGTTGAGCTCGCTTTCGAGGATGCTCTGCACCAGGTCCGGGTCGTTGTATTCCACCGCCACCATCGCCGCGCGCCGGAGGTAGCCCTGCACGGCCTTTGAGTCGGCCTCCTGGAGGGCAGCCGCGCCGCGCTTGTGGACCTGCTCGGCCAAGGCCGTCACCGTTTTGACGACGCTGAGCGGAGGCGGATAATGCTCGCCGCGCCAAAAGACCCGCAGCGAGCTGGCGGCGGCGCGCAGGTCCCGCGTCGGCGTGTTGAGCAGCATCGCCGCTCCCGTCCCGCCGAACACGATCACCAATCCGTGGGCGTTGATGAAGAAGGCCGGCAGCTGTCCCGTCACGGCTCCGGCGACGACCAGGATGACTAAGGTGGCCAGACCGGCCACTGATGCTATGTCCATCAACTCTCCTTGTTGGAAATACGCTCCTCGAGCCGCAGGACGCGAGCGAGGATGAGGCCCCGGACTTCGGTTTCGAAGGCCGCGATGGACCCGGAAGAGGCCCGGAGCTTCTCGTCAAAGGCGGTGCGGACCTGCTCGATGCGGGACATCAGGTCCCCCTGGAAGGCGCGGGTCTGAGCCCAGGAGCCGGCCTCGGTCTGCAGGATGGACAGCTCCCCCTCGACGCGCTTGAGCGCCTCGAGGCTGACGGCCTCGGCCTTCAGCGTGCGCAGCGCGTAATCGAGCGCGGCCGCCAGCTGAGTGTTCGCGGCCGTCTTCTCCCGCGTTTCCGCCGCGCCGGCGTCCCAGCGGGCCGCGTACGAGACGAACTCGGCGCGCAGGGCGGCGAGCCGAGACTCCCAGCGTCCCTCGCGGCTCTCGATGCGGTCGCCCAGGCCCGCGCCCAGGCTCTCGACGGCGGCCTTGCGCTCGGAGGACTCGGCGCTCATCAGCGAGCGCAGCCGGGATTCGAGGGCCGAGGTCTCCGCGGCGCCGGCCTGCACGGCGCGCAGGACGGACGCGCACTCCTTCCACAGGCCCGCCATCTCGGCCTTCATGGCCAGCATGCGCCCCTCGTCGCCGGCCCGCAGCGTGGCTTCCATGCCGGAGAGCGACTTCGCAAGCGCGGACTCGGACGACGCCGCCGCGGGATCGCCCGCCGAGACGATCGAGAGCGTGGAGTTCTTGAGCTCCTCGAGCGCGCCGCGCAGGGCGGCGACCGTCGAGGCCGAGACGTCGCGCTGGTGGCCGGCCTGCGCTTCGAGCTCGGTCCGCGTGCGGACCAGGCCCGACTCCAGGGCGGCGATCGCCGCGGCCGTCGCGCCGGCGGAGGCGTCCCCCGCCGCGAAGCGCGACTCCAGGTCGATCCGCAGAAGGTCCAAGCCGGCGCGAAGGGCGTTGAGCGCCGACGCGGACGCTTCACCGGTTTTCTTCAGATCGTCCACCCGCTCGGCGAGCGCGCGCAGGTCCCCCTCGTAGGCCGACAGCTGGCCGGCGGCCATCCGCTGCGCCGCGATGACGGGCTCGAGCTGCTGGGCGCCGCCGGCCGCCGTGGCCGATTCGACGAGCCGGCTTTCCAGATCGTCGATGCGCCGGCGCTGGTTGGCGAGCTGATCGCGGAGCTGGCGGTCGACCTCCTCGGTGCGCCGCTGGGCCGCGAGGGATTTGAGCATCATCTCGGATTCGCGCTGGGCGGTCTTCTGGGCTTCCTCGCGCTCGCGCAGGACGAGCATGGAGGCGATCGCCTTCTCCTGCGTCTCCTTGAGCTGCTTTTCCAGGGCCGCGATCCGGTCGACCGGAGCGTTGTTCTGCGCTTCGGCGAGCCTGGCCTCGAGCGCGTCGATCCGCTCCTGCAGCGGCTGAAGGGCCGCGGCGGACGCGGCGGGGTCGGACGCCGCGCCCCGCTGGGCCTCGGCGGCCGCGGCGCCGCCCAACGCGGAGAACATCGAGCTCTTGCCGGCCTTGTCCGCGCTCATGACTGGACCCCGGCCGACTTGATCTGCTCGTTCTCGCGGCCCACGATGTCCTGAATGCGATTCTCGGCTATCAGCTCCATCACCGTTTTAGCCACCTTGTCCTGGGCGCCGCGGCGCGTCGCCGCGGTGCCGGGTTTCGACTCGATCATCTGGCTCAACACTCTCCAAGCGCCCTCATGCATGCCCGCCTTGAGAGAGTCAGCGACATTTTGGGGCCCTTCCGCAAGGGCTTCCGCCCATTCCATCGCGTTGATCTTGGCGTTGACCAGGGACCACTCGCTCGGAGACAGGTACTGGAGGTTCTCGAAGAGGAAGACCCGCCGGCGCAGCTGGCGGCCGAGCTCGGGATCGACCTCGGCGAGAGACTCGATCATCGCGGCCCGCTTCGAGAGCGGCACCGAGTCGATCATCGGGACCAGATGGTTCAGGCCGCCCACCGCGCCGGCCAGCCGGCGCTCGAGCTCTTCCTTGAGATTCTGGATCATCTCCGGCTCCACGTAGCGCACGCGGCCGAGCGACGCCAGGACCTGGTCCGACAAAGTGCCCGGCAGGCCTTCGAGCAGCTTCGCGCGCACGTCGCCTTCCAGATGGGCGGCGATGAGGGCGACGTTCGCCGCGTCCTCCGCGGCCAGCATCTCGATCAAGGCGTCCATCTGGTCGGGCTTGACCTGGAAACGGATCTCCTCGGGGCCCGTCAGCTGAAGCAGCTCCTCCTTCGGCTTCGCCTCCTCCGCCTCGTCGAGGCCGAGCAGGCCGTCCTTCCCGTCTCCGGCCCCGCCCGTCATGTCCATGTTCATCTGCTGGGTTTGAGCCAGCGCCATCTCCCGCATCGCGGAGGCGAGCCGCAGCAGGCACAGCGCGACGACCGCCAAAGTCATCACGGACAGCAGCGAGATGAGCAAATATTTGACGATGAGCCACGCGGTCTCGGGCTCGTGCCAAACCGTCTTCCAGAGCGGGGTGAAGGCCGCGTGGACCACGGTCAGGGTATCGCCGCGGATCGGCGTGATGTCGAGGATCTGGGTCGTGATGTCCCGGATCGCCTCGCTTTGCTTAGGATCGATGCTGCTGTCGAGAATCACCGTCACGCTCAGCCGCTTCAAGAACTCGGTCGGGAAGGAGTTCTTCCGCTCGTACGACTGGGGCTGCTTCTTGGCCGAGCTCTCCGCCTGCGGCGCCGGGACGCCGGGCAGGAACTCCGTCGGAGCCGGATTCTCCGCGCTCGCGGCCGCTTCCTCCGGCTCGCTGCCCCAGAGGTAAGCCTTGTTCTTGCCCGTCCCCGCCTTCGCGACCTCCACCATCTCGAATTTCTCGATCCGCGTGAAGTCGACCGTCGCCTCGACGACGACCTTGGAGCGGTTGGGCCCCAGGATGCGCTGCAGGACGCCCTCGACCTTGTGCTCCAGCCCGGCCTCGAATTTCCCCTTCTCGTCGAGGGGCAAAGTCTGCGCGCGGAGCGGCCCGGCCAGCAGCAGGAAGGCGACGGCCAAGCCCGCGACGCCGCTCATCACCCGCGCGACGCGGACCGGGCGCAGCGGGATGCGGACCCAGAAGGTGGCGCCCCGGCCGAGGCCCGCGCTCTCGACGCCGATCTCTCCGCCGTGGGCGCGGGCGATCTCCTCCGCGATGGACAGGCCGAGGCCCCAGCCCATGGCCTCCGTCTTCTTGTCCTTGCTGAAGCGGGACTGGTAGAATTTTTCGAAAATCTTGCGGCGCTCGGCCGGATGGATGCCGGGCCCGGTGTCCTTGACGGAGAAGATCACGCCGCTGCCGGCGCAGCGGACCCTCAGCTCGACGCGCCCTCCGGCGGGCGTGAACTTGACCGCGTTGCCCAGAAGGTTGGTCAGGACGCGGCCGAGCCGAAAGCGGTCGGCCGTCACCGAGACCTCGGGCGGCAGCTCGCCGACGGTGAACGCGACCCCCTTTTGCCCGGCCAGAAGGCCGATCGACGGAATCAGTTCGGAGACGAAGCCGGTCAGGCCGAACGGGGCCATCTCGACGCGGAATTTTCCGGCCTCGATCAAGGCGATGTCCGTCAGGTCGTCCATCAGGTGGCCGATCTGATCCGAGGCCTTGACGATGTTGTTGAGGTATTTCCGCTCGGTCGTGCCGAGCTGGCGGCTTTGGCCGAGCAGGCCGCTGAAGCCCCGGACCGAGCCGAGCGGCGTGCGCACGTCATGGACGGCCATCGACAGGAACTTCGTCTTGAGGGTGTTGAGACGCTCCAGCTCCGCGTTGTTGATCTGAAGCTGCCGCGACAGCTCCTCGAGCTGGCGGCTTCTTCCCGCCAGCTGGGTCTGGGCCAGCCCCATCCGCCGGATGAACTGGGAGATGATGCCGTTGTTGCGCCGCTCGCGCGAGGAGAAGCGCATGAATTGGTAGAACCCCGCGATCTGGCTGACGACCAGAAGGGAGGCCGCCAGGATCAGGAAGAGAAACGGGAGCAGGCCCAGAAGCATTAGTTCCATGATGTCCTCACACGTTGTTGATCGCCGGGGCGAAGGATTCGGTCGTTATTCATGAAAATTCTCCGCGAGGAACTCTCGCAGCTTGCCGTTGTCCGGCTCGAGGTGCAGCGCCTTCTTGTACGCGTCCAGCGCCTTCGTCCGGTCTCCCGAGGCGAAGTAGGCCGAGCCCAGGCGCATCCACGAGCCGCCGTCCTCGGGCTGGATGAGGAGCACGTCGCGGCTGGCGCGGATCGCGACGTCGAAGCGGCGGGCGTGGATCGACTCGACGGTCTTGCGCGTGCGGTCCTGGATGAAGATCGGCAGCGGGACGATGTCCTCGCGGACGATGTTCTGGCGCGTCGCTTTGGCCATCGACTGAAGAATGCGCATGTAAACCGAGTCGCCGCCCGTGCCGCCCGCCGCCACGTGGGCCAGCAGCATCGCCTCGGAGTTGTCGCCGACCAGGTAGCTCATGACCGCGCGGTGGACCAGCGCGGACTGCGGGGTCGGCTCCTGGAGGGTGCCCCGGTCTTTGGCCTCCTCGAGGTCCATGCCTTCCAGCAAGGTCCGCAGGCGGGCGGCCTTGCGCTTCCATTCCTTGCCGCCGACGGCGGGATCGAGGCCGAGGGCCGACTCGATGTTCTTGCTCGCCGTCGCGTAGTTATGCAGCTCGAGCTCCGCGAGGCCGTTGTTGAGGTACTCCTCGGCGAGCGCCGAGAGCTTCTTCGGCTTGTTGGCGCCGAAGCGATAGCCCAGCGAGACCCGCTGCGACAGGCCGAGCGTCGGATTGGTGATGACCGCCAGGTCGAAGGCGAAGGATTTCCGGAAGAGGAGACCTCCGCCGAAGGTCATCCCCTCGGGCGACAGGCCGGCGCGCAGGGCCAGCGACCCGAAGCGGTACTCCGCCCCGAGGTTGAACTCCTTGTCGCTGGAGACGTCGAAGGCGACCACCATCGGCCCCATCACGCGATAGGACGTGCCGAGCTTGATCTTCGGCGACAGGGTGTCCGAGGTGTCGCCCGAGGACTTGCTCGCGAGGTTGTGGATCACCGCGCCGAAGGTCAGGTTCCCGTCGGAGACCGGGCCGTACTGGGCGCCCATGTCCACGGCCATATGCTTGTCCGAGGACGGCCCCAGCGCGCGGTTGAGCAGCTTGACGCCCATGCCCATGGACAGATCCGGCACGAAGGCGCCGCGCACGCCGTAGCCGAAGCCGATGGCCGTTTCCGCGTACGTGAAGCCTCCGGTCGGGCTGTTGGTCTCGTCGCGGCCCTGCGGGCCCGTGACGCCGAGGCGCAGAACCTGAAGCCCCCACCCGCCCGGCTTCTTCTTGAGGTTTTGGGCGTAGCTCAGGTAGTCGTAGGAAGCGCCCGCGAACAGCGAGGCCTTCATCAAGTGGACTTCCTTGCCCTCGAGCAGGCCCAGGCCCGCGGGGTTGTAGTAGAGGGACGTCGCGTCCTTGACCACCGCGGTGTGGGCGTTGCCCATGCCGAGCGCGCGCCCGCTGGAGCCGATCTCGAAGATCTGGCCGGCGCCCGACGAGGCGGAGCGCGCCGGGCCGGCGGCCATGCTCAGGAGCATGGCCGCCAGCGCGAGACGCGGAGCCCGCCGCTTAGCGCTCAATGGATCACCCCGATCTTGATCGTCGTCTTGGAGCCGTCCGCCGTGAGCACCGCCATGTAGATGCCCTTGGAGACCTTGGTCCCCGAGTCGTCGGTGCCGTCCCAGGTGGTGGTGTTGCTGCCCGGGACGCCGCCGGCGAAGCTGAGCTCGCGGATCTTGGTGCCGTAGATCGAATAGATCTGAATCTTGACCTCGGAGGCCACGGCGAG
>JAHFCD010000066.1 GCA_023249695.1 Elusimicrobiota bacterium | reverse complement strand
GAGGTCCAGGGGCTTGCCCCCGAGGGGCGCGGCCGCCGTGGGCGCGCCGCCGCCGCAGCGCCCGGCGGGAAGAGGCCGTTCCGGCGCGCCCGCCTGGGCCGCGCGCGCCGCCGGCGCGTGGGTGTGCCCGGGATAGCCGAAGGGGCAGGCCGCCGCCGAGGCGGCGAGCAGGAGGAACGCCGGGAGGGGAGCCAGCGCGCGCATGCGCCAGTATAGGTCCATGCCCGAGTTCCCGCAAGGTCTTTTCTCCGCCCGCCGTCCTCCGCGGCCTGTTCAGGAGGGCGGTAAATATGTCTATAATAATAGACATTGAATCCGGACAGTCTCTGACGCCCCGGAGGGGACCATGATCTACCTGAAAGGCCATCTCGCTCGCCCGCTCGACGCCGTCTTGTCGGCCCCCAGCCGTCTCGCCGTGCTCCGGGCCATGGTGCGCGCGAAATCCCCGTTGTCGGGCCGGGCGCTCGCCCGTATCGCGGGCATCAATCACCAGGGCGCCGCCGTGGCGCTGGCGGCGCTGGCCAAGCTCGGGCTCGTCGAGCGGCGGCCGGCGGGCCGCTCGGACCAGTGGCGTCTCGATCGAAATCGCTGGCTGATGTCGGAGTTGCTCCTGCCGCTCTTCGAGCGCGAAGCCGAGCACGCCGACGCCGTCGCCGACGCGATCAAGAAGGCCCTGCGCGGCAAGGCGTTCGCGGTCCTGCTCGGCGGCGCGGCGGCCAAGGGCCGCCTGGAGCCGGGGCGGCCCGTCGAGATGATCGTCGTCGAAGGCGCGATGGGCCGACGGATCCTGTCCGAGTCGGTCCGCGCGCTGGGGACGCTGATAAAAGAGCAGTGGTGCCTGGCCTTGGACGTCCGGGTCCTCTCCCGGCGCGAGGCTCAGCGCGCCGTCGCCGTCGAGGACCTCTGGGAGCTGCTGCCCGTCGAGGGGCCGCCGTCCGCCTTCACGGGGGTCTCGACCGCCCAGCGATAGTACGGCGGGGCCGCGCACTCGGCGCACTGGTCCGCGTCGAAGGAGAGCGCGCCGTCGCAGCCGGGCGCCGGCGCTCCGGCGCGGTGAAAAAAGAGCGGGATCGCGGTGAAGCTGCGCTCCTCGTGGCCGATGCCGCACGCGCCCGACGCGTCGAACGCCGCGAACAGCGCCTCCTTGCGCGCGAAATCCTTGGAGTTCTCCTTTCGCCAGCCGACGCGGAAGCTCAAGGGCGCCCGGTCGCCGGGCGCGGCGAGCTCGCGCAGCAGCAGGACCTGCGTCGCGAACGCCGCCGCGAGCGCGCAGAGGAGAACGCCGCGCTTGTCGGCGCGCGCGAGGCGGGGCAGGGCGACCGCGAGCGCCAGGGCGCCGAGCAAGGCGGGCAGGGAGTAGTACCGCAGCGAGCTCGTGTGGCGAAAGACGCTGAACACCGCCGCGAAGGCCGCCGGCCACAGGAGCACGGTGCGCTCGTGGAAGCTCAGGGCCTTGTCGTGCCACGCGCGGACGCCGTTCCAGGCGATCAGGGCGACCAGGAAAAGGCCCCAGGCGTGAAGAAGGACGCTGAGCGCGAACGGGAGCTCGTACGAGAACAGCCGCTTGAACACGACCGGCCCGGCGTAGACCTGGACCAGAGGGACGAGGTGCCAGACGGCGAAAGCCGCGAGCGAGAGGCCGAGCAGGATCGAGAGCTCCCGACGGGCGCGCCGGAACGGCAGGAGCAGGAGCTCGTCGGGAGCGCGCCGGACGGCCGCGGCGGCGGCGAGCGGGAGGAGGACGAGCGCCGCGAGCGCCGCGCCGCGATGCGCGCCCCATCTTTCGTCGGAGAGGGGATATTTGACGAGCGCCAGGACGACGCCGGCGGCGAGCGCCGTCGCCGCGGCGCGCAGGCTCGGCCGGGCCTCCTCCTCCTCGAGCCAGGCCGCGCGGACCCCGAAGAGGACGAACAGCGAGGCGGGGACCGCGAGGTAGATGAAATGGTTCGCCGCGCCGAGCATGGTCAGCGCGACGAGGGCGGGAGCCTCGCCGGGCCGCGCGAGGACGGCGAGCGTGCCGAGGATCAGGATCGGGTGCAGCGCGTACACCTCCCACGCGAGGCGCGACTTGAGCAGGAAGTACGCCGAGCCCGCGCACAGGAGGGCCCAGGACGCGGCGGCCTCCGGCGAGACGCGCCGGCGCAGGTGCAGCCAGATCCCCGCGAGCGCGGCGGCGTTGAGCAGGGCGCCCGGCAAGCGGAGGCTTTCCAGGGAGATGCCGCGCGTTCCGAAGAGAGCGCCCGCGAACCACGCGTACAGGGGGGCCGTGTAATGGTTCATCGCGTGCGGCGTGTAGAACCCGACGCGCCGGAGGCGTTCGGCGAGGAGGCCGAGCCAGGCCTCATCGAGCGACATCGCGGGCACGACGGCCAGCCGCGCCAGGATTCCGGCGAGGCACAGGGCGACGAGCAGGAGCGACGCCGCGTCGATGCGCTTCATGGCGAACATTCTATATAATCGCGGCATGACGACTAAGACCGACGGTTTGATGGATTTTCTCGACGCCGAGATCGCCGCGCTGAAGGCCGAGGGCCGCTTCACGACCTTGCGCGTGCTGACGGGCCGCCAGGCGCCCGTCTCCATCGTCGACGGCAAGAAGGTCGTGAACCTGACGTCCAACAACTACCTGGACCTGACCGGGCACCCGAAGCTGATGGCCGCCGCGAAAGCCGCGATCGATAGCCACGGCGTCGGCACCGCGGCCGTGAGGCCGATCATCGGCACGCAGGACCTCCACCTGGCCCTCGAGGAGAAGCTCGCCAAGTTCAAGGGCACCGAAGCCGCGCTCGTCTTCCAGTCCGGCTTCACCGTCAACGTCGCGTGCTGCCAGAGCCTGATGAGCGACCCGAAGGACCTGCTGATCAGCGACGAGCTCAACCACGCTTCCATCATCGACGGAGCTCGATTGGCCAAGGCCGCCCGCAAGGTGTACCCGCACAAGGACATGAAGGCGCTCCAGGCGATCCTCGAGTCGCCCGAGGCCCGGAGCGCGCGGCGCAAGATGATCGTCACCGACGGCGTGTTCTCGATGGACGGCGACCTCGCCCCGCTACCGGAGATCGTCGAGCTGGCGGAAAAGCACGACGCGTTCGTCATGGTCGACGACGCGCACGCGTCCGGCGTCATGGGCGAGAACGGGCGCGGCACGCCGAGCCATTTCAAGGTCGCCGACCGCGTCCAGGTCTCGATCGGCACCTTGTCGAAGGCCGTCGGCTCCGTCGGCGGCTACGTCGCCGGCCAGCGCCGCCTGATCGACTACCTGGTCTCGACCGCGCGCCCGTTCACCTTCTCGAGCTCGCACCCGCCCTCGGTGATCGCCACCTGCGCGGCCGCGATCGACGTGATGCTCGACGAGCCCGAGCGCATACAAAAGCTGTGGCGGAACGCCGCGCACCTCAAGGAAGGCCTCAAGAAGCTGGGCTTCAACACGGGCGCCTCGGAGACGCCGATCACGCCGGTGCTGATCGGCGACACGAAGAAGGCGCAGGCGTTCTCCGCCCGGCTGTTCGAGGAAGGCGTCTTCGCGCTCGCGATCTGCTTCCCGATCGTCGGCCGCGGGAAGGACCGCCTGCGCACGATCGTCTCGTCGGGGCACACCCCCCAAGATCTCGACTTCGCGCTCGAGAAGTTCGGCAAGGTCGGCCGCGAGCTCGGCCTGATCTAGCGCGCCCGCATCATCGCGACGGCGAGCTCGAGGCCGGCGCGGTAGCCGGCGGCCTCGAGGGCCTTGTCGGCGGCGCCGTCGCGGTCCGCGTCGAGGCCGGAGGCCGCTCCCGAGGCGTGAAGGGGGGAGCCTTCTCCTTTAAGAACCAGGGACGCGTTGGCGCGCACGGCGGTCGTGCCGGCGATCATGCTGCTCGGCAGGTCGAACGTGGTCGAGCGTCCGGTCAGCTCGGACGCGCCGCGCCCGCCGCCGGTCTCGATCTTCTTCTCGCGCAGGGCGCGCGCCACGCCCGAGGCCAGAGGCCCCTCGGGTATATTGAGCTCGACCGTCGAGAACGGCGCCGCCCCTTCGCGCACGCGCGCGCGCACCCGCACCCGGACCTGGCCGTCGCGCACCTCCTCGGCGAGGGAGTCGGAGGCCTCGACGAAGCCCCGGCTCTTCGAGGTCACGCGCTGTTCCGTCGTGACCGCGCCTTCCACCCGCGAGGTCGACTCGAGCGACACGCCCGCGACCTGCTCGATCGCGCGCCGCCGCGCGTCGCCCACGGCCCGGTCGCGCGCGTCGGCCAGCCCGCGCGCGTCCACGGGCGCGAAGCCCTCGGACACGACGACCTTGGTCTTCGGGCCGGCGTGCGCGCAGGCCGACAGCGACAGCGCGGCCGCGATCAGTAAATGCCTCACTGGAGGCGGCTCCCCAGCGACTTCTCGAGCGCGGTCTTGGGCAGCCGCAAGGTCACGACGCAGCCGTTGTCGGCGGTGAACTCGGACTTGTGGATCTCCGCGCCGCGGATCGTGTCGCTGACGCGCGCCGACAGGGTCGAGTCGGATTCGAGCGCCCGCTCGACCGTGATGCCGCCCTCGAGCCTCACGCCCTTGACCATCGACATCAGCTCGTACTGCGCCTTGACGATCGCGGCGTCGCGGGCGAGCGCCATGCGCTGGGTGTCGGACTTCAGCGCCGGGTCGGACGCGCCGATCCCGATGGCCTCGAGGTAGGCGCCGCGCACCGGCTTCTGATCGATGACCCGGTCCACGGCGCCGCCGTGCACGCGGTGGGTCACCCCTCCGCAGCCCGCCAGCGCCGCGACCGCCGCCAAACCGAACGCTCTGATGTCCATGACTCCTCCTCGAATCCTCATCCTTCGCACAGCCCCGTCAAAACCTTGATCTCCTGCAGGCCCCGGGCCAGCGCCGCCTGCTCCGACGGCGTCAGCGGGGTGCGGGCCGCGGCGTCGTAGCGCTCGCGCAGCTGCAGGAAGAACTTCTTCTTCGTGTCCTCGTTGCGGATTTCGGAGCCGGGATTGCGCTTGAGCGAGCGCAGCGTGAAGGTCGGGTCCTTGAGGCGCTCGGCCCAATAGCGGGCCTTGAAGTCGAGGATGCGGCGCTCGACCTCGTCGACGCTCGATAGGCAGGTGGCGCCGTTCTTGGGCGAGTCGTCGGGAAGCTCCGGGACGGGGACGATCCAGGTCGAGGCGTCGTCGCTGATCGCGCGCTCCTCCCAATCCTTGGCCACGCGCACGGTGTCGGCGGCGAGCACCTGCGCGGTCTCGGTGTGGATCAGGCGGGCGTTGACCTCGACGCGGTCGCCCTTCAGCTCGACGATGGTGCCGGTCAGGATCGCGTCCACGCCGAGGACCTTGCCGAGGTTCTTGACGGTGTCCTGATCCATGATCCCGAAGACGCCGAGGCGCTGCTCCTCGAGAACCTTATCGAGGAAGCGGCGCTCGACGAGGTCGAGCTCGCCGCGGGCGAGGATCTGGATGACGAGGCGCTCTGAGACGATCGCGCCGGAGAAGGAGCCGGCGCCGCGCGGGGCGGTGAAGGGCACGATGGCCACGCGCTTGATCTTGCGCGCCGCGGCGGCGGCGGTCATGGCCTTGGCCATGTCCTTGACGTCTTCGGAGGCCCGCGCCCGGGGGGCGCAAGCGGCGATCGCGAGCATCGCCAGGACGGCTCTTCGGAGGACCCCTTTCACCATGTTCGGTTGGAGGTCACCGTTTCGGCGGCCCGGCCGGCTTGGCGCTCTCGCGCGGTAGCCCCGTCGGCTTTGCGGCCCCGGATTTCCCCGGGTGTGCCCTTCTCGGTCAGCGACGACTCCAGGAGTCTAACAGGGGAAATGTTTACTGTAAATTCACCATGTTGTTACGCGGCGTTACGGCTTTGTTACTCGCCGATCCTCTAGGAAACAGTAGCCGAAATTCTTCACATTAACGATGCGATCGGCGAGGTCCTTCGGCAAAGTTTTTTTCAGGCGGTTGAGCATCACGTCGAGCGCGCGCGAGAGGCCGGGGTTCTCGACGCCCTCGACCATCCGGTAGAGATCCTCGCGCGAGACGGGCTGCGGGCCGCGCTCGACGAGAATGTGGAACAGCGCGAAGGCCTTCGGCGTCAGCTCCGCGACGGGAGCGTCCTTCCAGAAGACGCGCCGGTCGGCGCGGTGCAGGCTGAGGTCGCCGTGGTGGAGCACGCCGGGCTCCTGGCGCGCGCGCCGGAACAGGGCGCCGAGGGTGGCCATCAGCTCGCGCGAGCTGTCGGACTTGCTGACGAAGTAGTCCGCGCCGTTCTCGAGGCCCAGCACCTTCTCGCGGCCGTGCGCGGTGAACATGACGACGGGGACGCGCGCGAGGTCGGGGATCGCGCGCAGCTTCGCGCAGACCTCGCAGCCGTTTTGGTCGGGCAAGCCGAAATCGAGGAGCACGCAGTCGGGCTTGCGCTGGACCGCCGCCTCCAGGGCCTGCGCCCCGGTGACCGCGTACTCCACGAGCGAATAGCCGGCGGCGGGAAACCAGAGCCTCAGCAGCTCGATCCATCCCGCGTCGTCCTCGACCACCAATATCCGCTCGGCGTGCATCTCGGCAAGTATAGAGGGGCGGGAAGCGGGCGTCAATGGCTCCCAGTCTCCAAGTTCACGGGGTTTTGAATCCGGGCGATTGCACGGCATGGCGCCGAAGGCGCCATGCCGTTCAAATAGAGATATCCTCGTTCGATTATCTTGAGATAAACCTGTCTCCCATCCGCCGCCCGAGACCCCGTGAGCCGGGAGGCCTTGACGGAGGGGGGTTTACATTGTACACTTATTTCAGAAATAATTGAAAGTATGATAACGGGAGGCCGTATGGGCGCAGATCTGAAGTCCGCGAAGGAGCGCTTCGTCGAGTCCTGGGGCCAGATGGGCGGCGCCTGGGGCATCAACAAGACGATGGCGCGCGTGCACGCCCTGCTCATGATCTCCGACGCGCCGCTCACGGCCGACGACATCATGAAGGAGCTGGCCGTCAGCCGGGGGAACGCCAGCATGAACCTGCGGGCTCTCGTGGATTGGGGCCTGGTCCGGCGGGCATCGCTGCCGCGGGACCGAAAGGAGTATTTCGTCTCGGAGAAGGACGCCTGGACCATGTGCTGCCGGATCGCAAGGGAGCGCAAGAAGCGGGAATTAGAGCCCGTCATCTCCGCCATTGATGATTGCCTTAAGGAGGCGGGGAGCGACAAGGAAGCCGCCGCATTCCGAAAAAAGCTCAACGAGCTTCTGGAGCTCGTCCGCCTTCTGGACTTCGTCTTGGGCAAGGTCGGAAACCAGGAACGGGCGGCCGTTCTCCCGAAAGTGCTGACCTTGCTCAAGGCGATGGCTTAGCCGTGGTATAATTGAGGCTCCCATGCCGATTTCCCTGCTGAAGGTGGAAGATTCCCTGACCCGGGTCCGCGCCGGGCTGGAGAGCCGCGCGCGCCGCATCGAGGGCCGCGTCGGCTCCGAGTTGGCCTCGCACATCGGCCGGCCGGGCAAGATGCTGCGTTCGCGCTTCGCGCTGCTGATGGCGGGGGCGCTCGGCGTGGACGTGGAGAAGGCCGAGGGCGTCTCCCGGGCCATGGAGCTCGTGCACAACGCGAGCCTGCTCCACGACGACTGCGTGGACGAGGCCGACCTGCGCCGGGGCCATCCGACCCCGAACAAGATCTTCGGCACCACCGTCGGCCTCCTGCTCGGCGACCTCGCGTTCTCGCAGGGTCTCGAGGAGGCCATCGACATCTCCCCGAACGCCCCCAAGCTCCTGGTCACCACCGTGCGCGAGATGACCGTCGGCGAACTGCAGGAAGAGTTCCTGAAGGGGTCCGTGACGGTGACCGTCGACGCCTATATGGGGGTCGCGGCGAGAAAGACCGGAGCCCTGTTCGAGTGGGGCGGCGCCGTGCTCTCCGAGCTTTCGCCCTTCCCGCACGAGCAGAGCGACCCGCCCCGCCTCGCGTGCGCGGCGGGCATCCTGCTCCAGATCGTCGACGACATCCACGATTACACGCTCACCGAGCGCGTGTCGGGCAAGGACGAGGGCCAGGATCTGGCCAACCGCCGCCTGACCTTGCCGTGCATTTACGCGATCCAGGATCCGGGGACCCGCGCGGATTTCCTGGCGTTGTGGAACGAGGCCAAGCCCGACGCCGTCAAGATCGCCAAGCTCCTTAAGGACCGCGGCCATATTCAAAAGACGCGCGAGAAGGGCCGCGAGATCGTGGACTCCATGCTCGCGATGATCAAGAAGCTGCCGTGCAAGGGCGAAGCGGCGGAGCTCGGGTTCTTCGTCGAGGTCATGGCCAAGAGGGAATTCTAATGTCGTACGAAGCCCTGCTGCGCAAGTCGTGGAAAAGCGGGGACTTCGTCGTTTCGGAGGCGGAGGCGGCCCTGGCCGACCCCGCCGATGCCGCAACCCAGCGGAAAGTCCGCGGGGAAATCGAAGAGATCGCGGCGCGCGAGTCTTGGGATGCGAATTCCTGTCTCGTGGCCCACAAAGAGGGAATCATGAAGCCTGCTCCATTCGTGAAGTTCCGGGAAGAGAAGTTCGGC
>JAHFCD010000532.1 GCA_023249695.1 Elusimicrobiota bacterium | reverse complement strand
GGGTTCCACGCCCGACTCCTTCTCGAGGCGCGCGGCCAGGGCGCGGGCGGCGGCGACGGGCGTCGACAGGGCTCCGAACGGGTAGGTACGCCCGGCGGTCAGGGACAGGTAAAGCTTATTATGGAAGGCGATCGTCCAGTCCGCCGGCACGAGCTCCATCGCGCCCGCCAGGATCATGCCCGCCGCGCGCGTCAGCGGCTCCAGGAAAAGGCGCTGGAGCTGAGGCTTCGGCGGGAGGACCACGCCCTCGGCGGCCAGGCGGATCTCGTAGGCCTTGGTCACCACGCGCATCAGGTCCTGGGCAGTGCCGGTGCGCGCTGACGGATAGACGGAGGCCACGACGGCGATTCTACAAAAAAATATGATAGCCTTAAGAAATGATCGCCCTCGCTTTTGCCTCGTTCTTCGCGCTGTCCAGCCCCGTTTTCGCCGCCGCTCCGGCCAAAGGCTACGTCGTGAAAGCCGACGGCACGCAGATCTGGCTCGACCTGACGGCCGCCGACGGGGCCGCCCCGGGCCGCGGCTTCGCGATCTACGAGGAAGGCGAGGATCTCAAGCACCCCGTGACCGGCGAACAGCTCGGCAAGGCCGAGAAGAAGGTCGCCGAAGGAAAGATCGAAGAGGTGTCCGAGAAGCACTCCCTCGGCCGCCTCGCCGAATCCACCCCCGGCGTTCAGGCCGGCCAGCGCGCCCGCCTGACGACGCTCGTCGCCGCTCCAGCCCCCGCGGCGCCCGCCGCCGCTCGCCGTTCCGGCGAAGCCGAATTGCGCGCGCCCCGCTCGCGCGGCGCCTCCCTGCCCTTCATCGCCGCCGGCATGGCCGTCGGCGATTTCAACGGCGCCGGCAAGCCGCAGATCGTCCTGGCCGACGAGAAAACCATCCGGCTGTACGCCTACCCCGCCGCGGAGAACACGGTCCTCGCGCAGGCCGACATCCCCGGCACCGGCGCGCGCATCCTGTCGCTCGAAGCCGCCGACCTCGACGCGGACAAGAAGGACGAGCTCTTCGTGTCGGTGTACAACGAGCCGTTCCGGCGTCTCGAGACGTCGGTGTACGCGCTCTCCGCGGGAACCTGGACCAAGGTCGCCGACCTTCCCTTTCTCGTGCACGCGCAGCAGAACGCCAAAGGCGAACGCGTCATCGCCTCCCAGCAGATCCAGGACGACAAGACGTTCCCGTTCGGCTCGGTGTATCCGCTCGTCTACCGAGACGGCAAATACGTCCAGGGCCGCCCCCGCCTCAACCCCAAGCGCGCCGAATGGCTGTACGGCTTCACCTACGCCCAGCTCGACGCCGCGGGCGAGCCCGCGGCGCTGTACCTGACCAGCGTCAACAGCCTGCGAGCCCAGTTCGCCAAGGGCCACTGGCGCTCCTCCGAGGGCTTCGGCCAGAGCCCGATCCGCGTGCGCTGGTACGAGAAGATGCTCGAGTTCCACCCGCCCATGCTCGCGACCTACGGCGAGAAGGGCTTCGACAAGTTTTACGTCGTCCGCAACCTCGCCATGCTCGGCGGCCTCGCCAATCCCTTCGGCCTGTTCAACGGCGGAGAGCTGTACGCCAAGACCTGGACGGGCGTCGCCTTCGAGACCGCATGGAAGGCCGACCTCGGCGGCTCCTCGCCCGGCTTCGCGCTCATCGAGGCCGAGACGGGCCGCAAGGAGCTCGTTGTCGCCGTCGCCGGCTCGACCGGCAAGTCGGCGGTCTGGACCTTCGACCCCTAAATGATGACCGGTCGCAAGATTCTCGTCGTCGACGACGACCCCTCGATCCGCGAAATCCTCGACATCCAGCTGACCCGGCTCGGCTATGCCGTCACGACGGCCGCCGACGGCCTCGAGGCCGTCGAGGCCTTCAAGGCCTCGCCGCCGGAGGCGATCCTCATGGACCTCATGATGCCCCGGCTCGACGGGCTTTCCGCCTGCCAGCAGATCCGCGCCGTCGAAAAGAAGACCGGAGCCAAGCGCACCCCCGTCCTCTTCCTCACCGCCCGAGACTCGACGCACGATAAGACCAGCGCCGCGCTCTCCGGCGGAGACGAGTTCGTGGCCAAGCCCGTCAGCATTCAAGAGCTGCGCGAGCGCCTCGAGGCCGTCCTCCTGAGAAAAGGAAAGCCGTGATCGGAGCGGCCCTCGTCTTGGCGCTCGCCGCCGCTCCGGCCGCCGCGTCCCCGGGCTTCGGCAACACCTCGATGGGCCAGAAGCCCTACGGCGTGCTGCTCCTCGCCTACGACACGGGCGGCGCCTGGAAAACCGAGCTCGGCCACATCCGCTCGGAGCTCAAAGGCGTCGCCGTCGAAAGCGTCGAGTCC
>JAHFCD010000531.1:1291-2317 GCA_023249695.1 Elusimicrobiota bacterium | reverse complement strand
GCGAGGACAGCCCGCTGTACCGTTCCCTCGTCAAGGACGCGAAGGTCGCCCTCTCGGTCAGCACCAACTTCCCGTGGTGGACCGGCCCGTTCAACCCCGGCGGCCCGGACCTGTTCGGCCTGATGACGACGCTCAAGCCCGGCGTCGGGATGGACGCGGTGCTGGGTCTCGCCGACGCCGTGCTGGCGAAAATGGCCGCCGAAGGCCCGACGGCGGAGCAGCTCGCCGCCGCCAAGACGACGACCGAGCTGTCCTGGACCAAGGACCTCGAGCAGTTAATAGACCGAGCGAAGTCGCTCGGCTCTTACGCCGCGATGGTCGGCGACCCCGCGGGCCTCTCGCGCGATTTCGCCGCGCTCATGTCGATCACCGCCGCCGACATTCAATCCGCGCTCAACGAGTGGATCGTGGGCAAGGGCCGCGCCGTCGTCGAGGCCCGCCCGGCGCCCGAGCTCGCGCTCGCGGCCGACGTCGCGACGCCGAAGGTCCCCGACCAAAAGCCGCGCCCCGAGGGCGACCCGCGCCCCGAGATCGACGCCCAGCGCCCGGCGACGGTGCCCGCGCTCGAGCGCTTCACCTTGTCCAACGGCCTGAAGGTCGTGTTCACGCGCGACTCGCGCCTGCCGCTGCTCGAGGCGCGCCTCTCGATCCCCTCCGGCAAGACCGCCGAACGCCCCGGAGAAGACGGCCTGTCCGCCGCCGTGTCGGAGCTCCTGCTTCAGGGCGCCGAGGGCCAGGACGCGCGCGCCCTCTCCGCCGCCTTCGCCGGCCTCGGCTGGAAGCTCGACGTGGGCCGCGGGCTCGAAAGCCTGAACATCGACGCCGCGGGCCTGTCGCGCAACTCCGCTTCCTTCTTTAAGGAGCTCGCGCTCGTCCTGTCCAAGCCCACCTTCCCCGAGGACGAGGTCGCCCTCTGGAAGGAGAACAAGGTGACGGAGATGAAGAGCCAGCGCTCCAAGCCCGACTTCATGGCCTCCGAGCGCATGAAATCCGAATTGTTCGGCTCGCACCCGTACGGCCGCCCCC
>JAHFCD010000531.1:0-1281 GCA_023249695.1 Elusimicrobiota bacterium | reverse complement strand
CGCTGACCGACGAGCAGATCGCGGCGATCACGCGCGAGAAGACGGCCGCGTACGCGCGCCGCGCCTTGGCTTCCCAGGGCGCCACGCTCGTGCTCGCCGGCGACGCCGATCCCGTGACGCTTCGCGCCCAGCTCGAAGCCGCGTTCGCGGGCTGGACCGGCAGCGCGTCGGCCGCCGAGATTCCCGCGGTTCCCAAGTCGGGCGACGCCCGCCTGGCGCTCGTCGACCGCCCCGGCTCGAAGCAGGCGAACCTGACGGTGTCGCAGATGATCGACCTCAAGCCGACCGATCCCGACTACCTCGCCTTCCTGGTGATGAACCAGATCCTCGGCGGCTCGGCCACCTCGCGCCTGTTCGTGAACCTGCGCGTGGACAAGGGCTACACCTACGGCGCCTACTCCCGCCCGCAAATATTGGAGAAGGGTATCCTGTGGACCGCCTCGGCCGAGGTGCGCAACGAGGTCGCCGCCCCCGCGCTCGCCGAGATGAACAAGGAAATCGCCGGGATGCGCGACGGCCTCGTGACCGAGCAGACGCTCGGCGCGGTGAAGCGCTACCTCGCGGGCCTCTTCCTCCTCAAGCTGTCCTCGATCGACTACTCGGCGGACTCCCTGGCCGGCTACGAGCGCAACAAGCAGTCGGCCGAACGCGAGATGGCGTCGTATCTCGAGCGCCTCAACGCGCTGACGCCCGAGGACATCCGCCGGGTCGCCCAAAAGTACCTCGACCCGTCGAAGATGGTGACCGTCGCCGTCGGCGACGACGCCGCGCTGCGCCCCGCCCTCAAGCCGTAGTGCGATAAAACCTGTCGATCGCCGCAAGGATCTGAGTCTTCGCCGCGACGAAGGGCTGGATCTTGCGGCCGGTCAGCGCCCTCAGGCCGTCGAGCAGACGCCCGTTCAAGGGATCCGCGATCGCCACCGCGAGCACATTCTCGTCGAGGAACAACGGCAGGAGGATGTTCTCGCGCGCGAACGCTTCCGGGACGATTTTTTCCAGGTTCTGACCCGCCTCCGTTTTCAAGATCTTGTTCTCGCTCGAAGCGTACGGTATGCCGTGCTGCCTCGAGATCGAGATCGCGACGGCGTCTTCTTCGGAAAATCCCAGCTTCACGAGGGTCCCGCCGAAGCCGGACGGCGGGGCCTCCGCCCTGATCCTGGGCCGCACGGCCGCCATCCTGAGGAGCATCGGCAGGAACGCCCGGAGATACTTGGGATTGTCGCCCGCCCCGCGCAGGTCGAGGTCCTCGAGGCCCTGCACGCTGGGAACGGCGAATATCTG
>JAHFCD010000530.1 GCA_023249695.1 Elusimicrobiota bacterium | reverse complement strand
TTCTCGGTCGCGATCCCGCTCTTGTTCCTGGCCCTGCCGTGCACGTACGACTACTGGTGCATCCGCGAGAAGGTCCGCTCGGAGGCCGCGGTCAAGGACGTGATGGACATCTTCAGCGTCTGGAGCTCCGTCATCGCGCAGATCGCCGAGGACCGCGGCATGGCCAGCGAGGTCAGCCTGTTCGAGACCGAGCACGCGATGAAGAACGCGCTCGAGACCTTGATCGACGAGATGATGGCCAAGGAGGAGTTCCGCGCGCTGTCCGACGAGGAGAAGATCGCGGCCGTAATGGCCGCGTACCCCGACAAGGCCGCCGAGTTCCTGAAGGACAAGGTCTTCACCGAGGGCGCCGACACCAAGGAGAAGATCCTCGAGCTGCTGAAGGACTCCCGCAACACGCCCTTCTACGAGCGCTTGACCAAGTGGTTCACCGACCACGACATCTTCAAGCGCTGGGACAACCCGAAGTACGAGGGCAAGCTGCGCGACCAGATGAAGGACGCCGACAAGCCCAAGTCGCGCGGCCAGGGCGGCTCGACCACCTTGGGCATGCTGGGCTTCCTGGCGCTGGTCGGCGGGGCGTCCTTGCTGATCCCGGGCCTGGGCGCGCACGCGGCCGGCCTGGCGGGCCTGGGCATGCTCGGCGTCCTGGGCACGCTCGGCGTGACCGGCGGCGAGCGCTCGACGAAGATCCAGGTGCGCCCCGGCGACGAGGGCCACGACGTGCGCGTGCGCTTCGCCGAGGGGACGACCCTTCAGGAGGCGGAGGGACAGGCGGCTCTCGCGGCGTATCCCGGCGCCCGCCGGGAGGACGCCGGCAATCTGTTCGTGTACGTGATCCCCGCGGCCGACGCGGAGGCCGCCGCGGCCATCGCGAGGACGCTCGGCGCCCTGGATTCGGTCGAGAAAGTGTCGGTGACCCAAGCCGCGTACACGCTGCTGACGTCGAACGAGAGCGCGGCGCAGGGCCGCCTGCCGTTCGACGGCGAGGCCGTGCCCCAGGCCGACGGCGACTCTCGCCCGCACGCCGCGTCGGCCGCGCCCAAGGCGCGCGACTGGCACACGAAGCTCAAGACCGCGCGCGGACCCCAGCACGCGCGCCTGACCGTCCTTTTCAAGGCCGGGACGTCCTTCGAGCTGGTTCGGCACATCCTCAGCGGCTACGACCGCAAGGAGTCGGTCGTCGCCAACACGCGCATCGTGTTCCGCGTGGACGCCGCCAATCAGATCGAGGCCGCCAAGTTCGCCCGCGACCTCGCCAAGAACGAGCGGATCGAGTCCGTGTCGGTCTCCGCGGCGGTGTTCCACCGCCTGACCGGCCGCGCCGAGGAGTCCGACGCGTCCAAGCCCGCGCCGGCTCCCGCTCCGGAACCCGCCGCCGAGCAGCCCGCGCCGGAACCGGCGCCCGAGGCGCCCGCGCCGGACGCCGAGACGCCCGAGCGGATCGAGGCGAAGCGCCAGGCCTCGATCGAGGCCGAGGCGACCGCGCCCGAGACCGGAGACTGGACGAAGAAGGTCTCCGCGTTCGAGGCCAAGGAAGGGGAAAGCGCGCTCGGCGCCGCCGAGCTGACCGTCGAGCTCGCGGAAGGCCTGTCCGCCGAGGTCCGCGAGAAGCTTGAGGAGGCGATCCGCGCACATGACCACGTGACGCGCGTCGCCGCGCGCGGCGAGCGCGGCCTGTCGCTGGGCCTGCGCTTCAACACCGACGACTACGCCGGCGTGGCCCAGGACCTGGCCAAGATGAAGGCCGTGGCCTCGGTGACGGCCCCCGCGGAGATTCGCGACCGGCTGTTCGCCGTGCCCCTGCCCGCCAAGGTCGCGTCGCACGGCAAGGAGCACTGGAGCACGAGCGCGCTCCTGCTCGGCTTCGCCTCCGACGTCCCCGAGGCGGAGATCGCCAAGCTGCTCAAGTCGCACGGGCAGGACAAGGTCTTCCGCCACGGCGACCTGTACGTTCTCAACGTCCGCGACGCCGAGAAGGCCGCCCGGACCGCCCGTGAACTCGCGGAGGAAGAGGCCGTCAAGTCCGTCGAGGTCCATCCGAACGTCGCGGCTCTTCTCGAGAACCGCGTCATCAAGCCCTATCCGTCGGCCGAGGCCTTCGATCCCGCCCAGGCGGTCCTCATCCAGTTCAAGTCCGGCACGACCGAGACGGAGATGAGGGAGTACGCCGAGGCTCGCCGTCTGCGCCTCGTGTATCCCAAGTTCCGCGGCATGGACGGCCTGGCCCTGACCGAGGTCCTCATGGGCGGCGATGCCGCCGTCACCCGGCAGATGCTGGCCGACGAGACGCTGGACGAGGGCGCGAAGGCCGCCGAGATCAAGC
>JAHFCD010000529.1 GCA_023249695.1 Elusimicrobiota bacterium | reverse complement strand
CATTCCTCGGCGTCGTTCCCCAGACGATGGTCAAGGATGGGAAAATTTACGCGCCGATGATGGCCAAGGAGCTGTCCCTTACCAGCGAGGCCTTGCGCAACCTTCGTACGATGGTGGATTTCGCGGGCGTCGGCGGAAAGTCGAAGGCCCTTCTCGTCACCTCGACCGTGCAGGGCGAGGGGAAAACCTATGTCGCCTCGAACCTGGCCGTAGCCATGGCGCAGTTGGGCGAGACCGTCCTCCTCATTGACGGCGACCTGCGCCGGCCCAACATTCACCGCGCGTTCGGCATGTCCGCGGAGAAGGGGCTCAGCGACTTCCTCGTTTCCGGGCGGAACGCCGCGGATGCGGCCGACCTCATCCAGAAAAGCGAGATCCCCGGGCTCGCCATCCTCCCTTGTGGTCCGCGGCCGCCGAACCCTTCGGAACTGCTCAACACTCCGCGCCTCGGGGCGCTGGTCGCCTGGGCGCGCGAGCGCTACGATCGCGTGATCGTGGACTGCACCCCGATGTTTCCCATCAACGATACTCTGCTGTGGGGGCGCCATATTTCCTCGGGCGTCTTTGTGGTTCGGTATGGCGTGACCCGCATACCTTTGATTCGGACCGCTTGCCAAAAGCTGCAAACCGGCGGCATTAAGATTCTCGGCGTCTCCGTCAACGCCGCCAAGGCCGGGGGCCTGTCGTATTCTTCTTACGGCTACTACTATCAGCAGTACTATCACTCCTACCAAGAGAACGCCGTCGCCGAGAAGTCGTAGTCGGGCGGCTTTGGAGCGGTTGCTCATGACTCTGCGCATTCCCGACCTGTTGCCCGAGGGTCTCCTCCTCGCCGCCGTCGTCTTCGGCCCTCTCGCCTTCGGCGCGACCGAGCCTTGGTCCGTCGCTATTCTGGAAGGTTTGTTGTTCGCCTTGGCGCTTTCGTGCGCCCTGCGGGGGAAGTCGAATTGGGGGCACCCGATCTACAGGACCATGCTCCCCGCCGCGGGAATTCTTCTCTTGATCGGCCTCGCTCAATTTTTCAACCCGCGTCTCGTGTCGACGCCGGTAAGCTTGCTTCCGTTCACGGCCGGCAAGGAGGGGACCGGCGGGGCGCTTATCTTGTGGGGCGCGTACGCGGCTCTTTTGTTCGGCGCTCCCCAGGCGCTGGGCACCAACGCGGCCCTGCGCCGCGCGCTATGGGTGGTTTTCCTTCTTGGGGCCTTCATCGCCGTCGTCGGCCTGATGCAAAGGGGGCAGGGCAACGACGCTTATTACGGCCTTCGGCCCATCCGTCACGGCAATCCATTCGGACCGTATACCAACAAGAATCACGCGGCCTCAGTGCTCGTCCTGGCGGCCTTCGCCGGGGCCGGGCTATGGCTCTCCCGCCTCGCGGGTATTCGGCGCACGGAGCAGAGGGGCAAGGTTCTCGAGGCCTGGATGCTCCAGGTGCTCATCGCGTTTCTCCTCGCGGTCATCGTGCTCGCCATCGTTCATATCCGAGCCCGGGGGGCCATCCATGCGATGGCGCTCGCGGCCGCGATCGTCGGCACGGCCTCTCTCGGCCATCTCAAGCGTCGTTCGCTGCGCCGCGTGGGCGCCGCCGCCGTGGCCGCGGCCGCGGCTGTCTTTCTGGGGATCATTCTTCGTGACCCTTTCTGGATCGGCAACGAGAAAAAAGAATCCAGCGCTGAGTATCGAATGACTCTTTATCGCACCAGCCTCGAGATCGCGCGCGATTTCCCCGTTTTCGGAACGGGGCTGGGCTCGTATCAGAAGGTCTTTCCCGCCTATTGGAAGCTCGATTCGCCCGAGGGGAAAATCGAGCACGCTCACAACGACTGGCTTGAGCTGTTGACCGAGAGCGGTTGGGCCGGTTTGACGGCTTACCTCGCCGGCCTGCTTGCCGCGTTCTCCGTCGCCGCCAGGTCCTGGTGGACCAATCCTGCGTCGGACATGCGCTGCCTGGCGGGCGCCTGCCTGGCCGCGGCCCTGTCCTTCTCCCTGCACGGGCTCGTCGATTTCAGCTTCCAGATTCCCGCGAACGCGGTGCTTTTCCTGACTCTTCTCGTTTGCGCCTGCGGCGTGTTCTCCCGGAATGGACAACCTTATGAAATCTGAATTTTGGTCTGGGAAGTCGGTGATGGTGACTGGGGGATCGGGCTTCCTTGGAGGTCATCTCCTCGAGAGGCTGACGGCCGCGGGAGCCGCGCGGATCTTCGTGCCGCGCAAAGCCGAGTATGATCTGAGGGATCGCGCGGCCGTCCTCCGCGCTCTGGCCGACGCGCGGCCGCAGGTCGTCATACACCTCGCGGCCGTCGTCGGCGGCATCGGAGCTAATCAGG
>JAHFCD010000528.1 GCA_023249695.1 Elusimicrobiota bacterium | reverse complement strand
GAACGGCTTCTCGCCGCTCGACTACAAATTCCACTGCCTGACCGCGCATTACCGCAAGCAGCTCGATTTCACGTGGGAGTCCCTCGAGGGCTCGAAGACCGCCCGCCGCCGCTTGAAGGAGGCCGCGGCGGCCGTCGCCGGGGCCGAGCCGAAGCCCAACTGCGCGGAGTTCTCCGCCCGCTTCCAGGAGGCGCTCGCCGACGACCTGAACGCCCCGTCGGCGCTGGCCGTCGTTTGGGACCTTCTTCGTTCGGGCCTGCCCGCGGGCGCCAAGCTGACCTTTCTCCGGGAGGCCGAATCCGTTCTGGCCCTCGGGCTGTTCGACGCCGAGGCGGCCGAGGCCGTTCCGGCGAACATCGTCGCGCTGGTGGAGCAGCGGTCGCAGGCGAAGGCGAAGAAGGATTTCGCCGAGGCCGATCGCCTCCGCAAGCTCATCGAAGATTCCGGTTATCTGGTCAAGGACGGTAAAGACGGCTCCAAGGCGGTTAAAAAGTGAAAAAAAAATTCGGCCGTCGTCCCGACCGCAACAATCGCCCCGAGCGCACCGAGCGCCCTCAGCATCCTCCGAAGGCGAAGCCCTTCAACAAGGATCGCCACTTCGACAAGAAGCGCCATCACGACAAGCTCCGCCACGAGCGTCTGCGCGGCGAGGCGAACCGCGGAGCGGCGCGCGCCGAAGGGCCCACCGAAGGCGAGCCGACCGCGCCCAACCTTGAGACGCGCTGGCTCGGCGGCTTCGAGGCCGTCGCGAAGGCGCTGACCAAGACCCCGTACGACTGCCGCGAGCTGTGGATCGAGCACGAGCTCGTGCACCCGAACATCGGCGCGCTGATCAAGCAGGCCAAGGACCTCGACGTGCAGATCCGCTACATGTCCCGCCCCGAGCTCGACCGCGCGGTCAAGGGCGGCAAGCACGGCGGCATCGCGATCCGCGCCTCGTTCGATCCCGCGGCGACCTTCTCCGAGTGGGTGCAGGGCCTCGACGCCGAGCGCAAGAAAGGCCTGGTCGTCGTCGTGCTCGACCAGATCCAGGACCCGCACAACCTGGGAGCGATCACGCGCTCGGCGCTCCAGCTCCACGCCCGATGCGTCGTGATCCCCGAGCGGCGCTCGGCGCCCGTGACCCAGGCCGTCATCCAGGCCTCGGCCGGCGCCGCGCTCAAGATCCCGGTCCATCGCGTCGTCAACATCGCGCAGACCCTGGACCTGTGCAAAAAGCACGGGTTCTGGGTGTACGGCGCGGACGCCTCGGGACGGGACGCGTGGGACGTCGTCGTGAACACGCCCTGCGTGCTCGTCATCGGCTCGGAGGGATACGGGATGCGGCCCCTCGTGCGCGCCTCCTGCGACGAGCTGATGCGCGTGCCCCAGTCGGAGCACGGCGTGGGCAGTCTCAACGCGTCGTGCGCGGCCACCGCCCTGCTCTACGAGATCGCCCGGCAGAACCGGAAAGCGAAGCCCGCATGATCCGCGGCGGCGGCCACGGCCACGATCATCATCACGCCGAGGACGACGGCGAGCGCCCGCTGTACGGGGTGATCGCGCTGACCGGCGCGATCTTCTTCGTGGAGCTCGCCGGCGGCTGGTGGACCGGAAGCCTGGCCTTGATCGCCGACGCCGCGCACATGGCCGTCGATCTTCTCGGCCTCACGCTGACCTTGGTCGCCGCGATGCTGGCCCGTCTTCCCGCCGACCCCAAGCGCACCTACGGCTATCGCCGCGTCGAGGTCCTCGCGGCGCTCGGCAACGCGATCGCCCTGATGGTGGCCACCGGCTTCCTCCTGCGCGAGGCCTGGGCGCGCTTTCAGTTCCCGACGCCGATCGCGGCCGGGCCGATGATCGGGGTCGCCTTCATCGGCCTGCTCTGCAACCTGGGCTCCGCCGCGATGCTGTGGCGGGCGAGCCGCAAGAACATCAACATGCGCGGCGCGTTGATGCACGTCCTGTCCGACGGGGCCGGCTCCGTCGGCGCCCTGGTCGCCGGCTTCATCGTCTACGAGACCCACTGGTACCGGGCCGACGCGCTCGTCACCATTTTGATCTGCGGCGGCATCGTGCTCACCGCGTTCTGGCTGCTGCGCGACTCGGTGAACATCCTGCTCGAGGGCGCGCCCGCGCATCTGAACCTCGACGAGATCCGCGCCTCCTTGGCGGAAATCCCCGGCGTGACCGAGGTGCACGATCTCCATCTCTGGTCGCTGACGCAGGGCCAGGAGGCCATGAGCGGTCATCTCGTCCTCGCGCAGGGCCGCGACCACGCCGAAACGCTGAAGGCCGGCAAGGACCTGATCGCCGAGCGTTTCGGGATCACGCACGTGACCCTGCAG
>JAHFCD010000065.1 GCA_023249695.1 Elusimicrobiota bacterium | reverse complement strand
TCTTCCTCAACGAAATCCACCTCGTCGATCCCGTCACGCGCGTCGGCACCGCGAGCAAGATCCAGGCCGACGTCGAGATCCTCGGCTGGGGCACCCTCGGCGTCAAGCACCGCGCGATCGACCGCAACTTCCAGACGCCGACCTCGGTCGTCGCCAACCAGGACAACATCGAGGACGCGAGCTACCTGAGCCTGACGCGCCTGGCGTGGTTCCCGATGAGCTTCAGCATCAACCGGCACATCACCGACACGCCGAGCACGGTGCAGACGGGCAACCTGTCGAACCTCGTCAACCTCCTGCAGCAGGGGAAGGTCACGACCTGGGTCGGGTCGGCCCAGGGCAACATCGCCTACGGCGCCTATCCCCGCCTGAACCTGTCCCACACGCGCAACCGGGTGGAGTACGAGCTGCTGACGCGCCTCGACGACCGCCAGACCTACAACGGGACCTTGCAGTACGGCGTGCCGTCGCAAAACCGCTTCCTCCCCCGGACGATCGACGCCAACGCCGGCCACATCCGCTACGACGTGACCTTCGACGATCCGCTCGTCAAGCGCGCGGTCGGGAACTTCGACACCGCCGAGCGCACGAACTCCTACGGCCTGCGCCTGTCCTTCACCCCCTGGACCGGCTCCTCCTTCAACCCGACCTGGTCGATGACGAAGGTGACGGAAAGCCGGGTCGACTCGACGGGGGTCGCGCCGCTCTCGACCCGCTATCCGAAGTCGTTTTCGCAGTCGGCGGGCTTCTCGTCGAACTATCGCCTGACGAGCTGGCTCAACCCGCAGGTCAACTACCAGATCGACACGATCGAGAACAACATCCTGTCGGTCTCCACGTTCGTGCTCGTCAATTCCACGTTCGTGTTCGCGCCCGGCGACATCAAGACCGTCAACCGCTCGGCCAACGCGGCGATCAGCCTGCCGATCCAGATCAGCGACATTTTTCCGAGAACGAAGCTGTTCCACTCGGTCAACATCATCTCCGGCTACCAGCTTCAGGACGGCGACGTCTGGAACCAGATCGAGAAGGACCACTCCACGCAGAAGGCGCTGTGGATCCGAAGCCCGCTGCGGCCGTCGAACCCCGTCGCCCAGCGCGCCAACCTGACTTTGCGCGACACCTGGAACTCGACCCAGCGCTGGTCGCCGCTCGACGGCTACACGCTGACCGGGCGCAGCGCCGCCTGGCGCTCGCTGTCCCTGTCGAACAACTACGTGCTCAGCCTCCAGCGCAACGAGGTCACGGGCACGCCGTCGAAGACGGTCTCGCGGACCTTGCCCGACGCCGTGATGAGCATCGCCCAGCTCGAGCAGCTGTGGCACACCGAGCGCTGGATGGCCAATACCCAGATGGACTTCAAGTACTCGATCCACACGACGGAGAATGTCGGCTCGACCCTGAACACCGAGAACGCGTTCGCCACCTCCCTACGCACGATCGTCGTTAAAAGATACGAGACTTTGGTCAGCTACAACCTGCGCGCCTCCAAGAACAAGGATCTGCGCATCGACGCGAACACCCAGAAGACGAAGCATGAGGACGTGACGACCCAGGTCACCTTCGACATCCGCAAGTTCCGCATCACGCCGAAGGTGGATTACGCGAAGGACACGACCATGCTCGGCACCGGCGTGAAGACCCAGGACGTCGAGGTCATCACGCCGAGCATCCTCATCCGCGCCGACCTGGCCCTGCCCGCCGGCCTCCGCCTGCCCGGCTCCGCGAAGCCGCTGCTCTTCACCAACCGCATCATTTGGACGACCTCCGCCTCGTTCGCCTCGCGGCGCTCGCCGGTGACCGTCGCCGACAACTCCAAGCTCTTCTCGCTGAACACCAGCGGCGACTACGAGATCGCGAAGAACCTGCGCATGACCCTCAACGGCTCGGCGCAGCGACTGTGGCACAAATTCCTGAAGGAGGAAGATTTCCTCGCGTACGCCTTCGGCACGACGCTGACGTTCCAATTCTAACGGCATGAAAAAAGCCTCGCTGCTCCTCGCCTTCGCGCTCGCGGCCTGCTCCGCCAAGCCTCCGGCGGACCCGCTCGCCGCCTACGAGCCGCCCGAGGGCAAACGGTCGTTCAGCCTCGCGGTCGACAAGAGCCAGACCCAGTTCCTCGCCGCCGGCGACTCCGTCGAGATCCTGATCATGGTCGAGACGGCGCGCGCCGACGCGACGAGCGACACCCGCTCGGAGACCCTGTCCCCCCGCGCCGAGGTCCTGCGCGTCAAGCGCGACTGGTCCGAGGGCACCGGCCTCATCGCGCTGGCGCTTTCGCCCGAGGAGGCGCAGTACGCGGCGCTGGCCGTCGATCGCGAGGACCGCCTCTTCCTCAACAAGCTGTCCGCCGGGCCGGAACGCCTGAAGCTCAAGGCGCGCCCCGCGTCGCCGCCCGTCCTGGACAAGGATCAGCGCGGCCTGGCCGTGCTCGCGTACCCCGATCAGCAAGAATTTCTCGCCTCCGGCGACCGCGTGGACGTCCTCGCCACGCGGCAGAGCTACAAGGCCGGCGGCAAATCCGAGCTGACCGCGCTCACCTTGATGCAGGACCTGACGGTCCTGCGCGCCGGCCCGCCCGAAGGCAACGAGGAATGGGGCACGGTTCAGTTGATGGTCAATCCGGAGCAGGCGAAGACCCTCACCCGCGCGGTCTCCGCCGAGGATCACCTGTCCTTCGCCGTGCGCGCCGCGTCGGACCGCGCGACGCGCGCCGTCGAGCCCTCGAAGATGAGCCGGCGCGTCGGCATCGAGGCCGAGCGGGCTTCCCCGCGGCTGTGAATCCCGCGGCGCTGTTCGTCCTGCTCTCGACGGCGCCGGCCTTCGGACCGGGCGGCTTTCCCGCGAATTGGGAGCCGCTCTTTTTTCCGAAGATCAAGGCCCACACGGCCTACGAGTGGAGCGCGTCCTCCGCCGCGATCCACGCGACGGCCGTGGAGTCCGCCTCGGGGCTGGTCTTCCGCCATCAAGGCCCCGTCGCCGACGCCCCGGTCCTGCGCTGGCGCTGGAAGGTCGCGGGGACGATCCCGAAAGGCGACGAGCGCGCGAAGAAAGGGGACGATTACGCCGCGCGGGTCTACATCACTTTCAAGTACGAGCCCTCTCGCGTCGGCCTCGCCACGCGCCTCAAGTACGGCGCGGTCAAGGCGCTGCGGGGGGAATATCCGCCCCACCACGCGATCAGCTACATCTGGGCCAACAAGCTCGCCGCGGGCGAATCCGCCCCGAGCCCCTACACGAAGCGAGTGATGATGGTGGCCGTGCGCTCCGGCGATTCCGCCGCCGGGGAATGGCGCGCCGAGGAGCGCAACGTGCTCGAGGACTACCGGCGGCTGTTCGGCGAGGATCCGCCGCCGTACGCGGGCATCGCGCTGATGACCGACACCGACGACACCGAAGGCTCGGCCGAAGCCTGGTACGCGGATGTCACGCTCGGCGGCCGTTAGGGCTTGCTAGAATAGCCGCATGTTCGCCCCGGCGCCCGCCCTGCCCCCCGTTTCGCTCGAGACGGCCTACGCCGCGGTCCGCGCCGCCGTCAGTCCCGCCGAGGATCCGATCTCGGTCCTGGGCCGCGCCGCCGCCCCCGCGGAGAAGCTCGCCGCGCTCGAGGCCCTCCACAGCTCGCTGCCGCTCGCGCCGCAGGCCCGCCGGACGAAAGGCCTCGAGGCGCTGCGGCTCGTCGCGCTGTCGGGCGCCGAGTCTCCTGCGGTCCGCGCCAAGGCCCTCGTGTATCTCGGCTACGCCGTCCCCGTCGTCGGCGACGAAAACGCCCGCGCCGCCGCGGTGCGAGCCTTGCTCGACACGACGAGCGGCGCCTACCGCGTGTTCGCCTTGCGCGGCCTGGCCTCGGCCACGCACGATCTGCCGGAGGCCGTCGAAGGCCCGTTCCAGACGACCATCCTCGAGCTGCTCGGCTCGGCTTTGACGGAGGAGGAGCGGGTCACGGCGCTGCTGGCGCTCGATTCGTTCACCCGCGCCCGCGAGGATCTGCCGCGACGCCGACCCGACCTCACGGCCGCGCTGGAAGCGGCGGTGCTCGCTCCGATCGAGGCCGCTCCGGCGGCGTTCGCCGCGAGCGGCACGGCCAACGTCCGCCTGCTCTCGATCGCGATCGTCTGGCACGCCTCCCGCAACCGCTTCTCCGCGGGAGAGCCCGCCGCGCTCGACCGCGTCAACGCCCTGCTGACGACGCTCGCGGCGCTCGAGACCGACGCCGCGGTGAAGGCCGAGATCGCGGCCTTCCTCGCCGCGGACGCGCCGAAGCTCCTGCCTTAAGAAGACGGCTCGCGGCGGCTAACGAATCGGTTTACGCGCGAGGACGACGAGGCGGCCGTTGAATTTCTGGCGCTTGAACCCGACGAGCGCGGTCCAGGACTTCAGGGGCTTGAGCCCCGCGCGGCGCAGGGACGCGTACAGGCGCGGCTTGTCGTAGCCGCGCAGGACGAAGCGGGTCCGCAGCGGCTTGCTCTCCCGGCGCAGGATGGTCCACTCGTTGATCACGCGCGGATCGGGCCCCTCGATCAGCACCGCGTCCTGAAGCAGATAGGATCCGTCGCTTTGACGGTTCCAGTGACGATGGCTCGTCCGTCTGCGGACCCAGGCGTGGTCCAACAGCTCGATGAGGAACAGCCCGCCCGGCTTGAGCGCGCGGGCGACGCCCTTGAGGGCCTTGAGGTCGTCGCTCTCCTTGGCGAAATACCCGAAGCTCGTCCAAAGATTCATCGCCGCGTCGAACTCGCCTTCGAAGGGCAGGCGGCGCATGTCGCCCAAGGCGAAGCGGCAGTTGTCCATCGAGCCGGCTCGCCGCCTCGCCTCATCGAGGTAGGCGGGCGTCTTGTCCACGCCCAGCACGCTCGCGCCCCGACGCGCGAGAAGGATCGAATGGCGGCCGGTGCCGCAGGCGAGATCGAGCACGCGCGAGCCGCGCTTGAGGCCGAGCGCCTTCCACGCCGCGGCGGCCTCTCCCGGAGCGGCGGCGACCGCGTCGGCCGAGCCGGGGGTGAACACCTCCGCGCGAAAAAACTTCTTCGCCCAATGGCTCATCGTTTTTCGAGCCAGCCCTTGAGGCCCTCGAGCGTTTCCGCGGGGATCGAGTGGCCGCCCTCGAAGCGGCGCAGCTGGCCCCGCCAGCCGGCCTCGATCAGGACCTTCTCCAGCGCGCGAGCCTGCGCGAACCCGAGAATGGGGTCGACCGAGCCGTGCGATTGGAAGAAGGGCAGGCCCTTCTTGGCCGGCGCGAGCTCGGCGGTCGACTTCTTGTCCACCAAAGTCCCGGACAGGATCACGACGCCCGCGGGCGGAGCCTCGGCGCGAAGCGAGAGGTCCACGGCGAGCATCGCGCCTTGAGAGAAGCCCATCAGCACGATCTTTTCCCACGGCGTCTCGAGCGCCTGGATGAAGCGCTGGAGCTCCTCGCGCGCCCATTCGAGCCCGGGAGGCTCGCGCAGCGAGAGGTCGCGCGCGGTGCCGGTCCGCTGCGCCTCCTCGAACGCGGCGACGTCGATCGGAAACCACGCGCGGCCGCCCCAATCGAGGACCTCGGGCGCCTCGGGGAAGAACCAGGTGATCGGGCGCTTGGTCTGGAGCTCTTCGGCCAGCGGCGCCAGGTCCCGCATGTCGGCGCCGTAGCCGTGCAGGCAGATCACGGTCAACGCCCCGGGGTCGGTATTCGGGACCTCGATCGCGTCGAGGTTCCCGAGGCGGACGAGGCGCGGCTTTTCCCTCATCGCTTGCCTTCCCGGCGTCCCCACTGGGAGCGCTGGGGCCGGTACCCGGTTTTAGGAGGCTTCGGCGCGCTCGGCCCGCCCGAGCCCGGATTTTTCTTCATGTGCGTGTGCTCGTGAAAATCTTTTTCCGCTTTGGCGCGCCGCGCGAGCAAGGCCTCCTGCGGCGGATTGGCCCCGATGAGGCAGTCGCAGCCGGAGCCGATCAGGTCCTTGCGGCCGGAGACGAGCAGGGCCTCGCGCACCTCGAAGTAGTTCTCGGGCTTGAAGAACTGCAGCAGGGCGCGCTGCAGGCGGCGATCCTTCATGCCCTTGGCGATCGGCATCGCGAGGCCGGTCTCGGGATTGCGTCCGGTGTAGTACATGGCCGTCGCCAGGTCGTGCGGGCCGGGGATGAAGTCCTGGACCTGGTCGGGCTTGTAGCCGTTCTTCTTCAGGAAGACGGCGAGCTCGATCATCGCGTTCAGGTCGGAGCCGGGATGGCTGGCGATGAAATAGGGGACGAGGAACTGCTTCTTGCCCGCCTTCTTCGACTCCTCGTCGAATTTCGCGGCGAAGTCCTCGAAGGTGTCGTGGCGCGGCTTCTTCATCAGCTCGAGCACCTTCGGCGAGGCGTGCTCGGGGGCGACCTTCATGCGGCCGCTGACGTGGTGCGCGGTCAGCTCGCGCATGTACTCGGGCGAAAGCCGCGCGAGGTCCATGCGGATGCCGGAGGCGACGAAGACTTTCTTGACGCCCGGCGTCTCGCGGGACTTCTTCATCAGCTTGACCAGGGGGCCGTGGTCGGTGCCGAGGAACTTGCACACGACGGGATGCACGCAGGACTGACGCTTGCAGATCTTCTCGACCTCGGGCTCGGTGCAGCGCATCTGGTACATGTTGGCCGTCGGGCCGCCGATATCGGAGATGACGCCCTTGAACTCGGGATCCCGGGTCAGGCCCGAGATCTCCTTCAGGACGCTGCCCTCGGAGCGCGACTGGATCGTGCGGCCCTGATGGGCGGTGATCGAGCAGAAGGTGCAGCCGCCGAAGCAGCCGCGCATGATCGTGACGGAATCCTTGATCATCTCCCACGCGGGGATGGTCGTGCCCGCGTAGGACGGATGCGCGCGCCGTGTGTAGGCGAGGCCGTAGTAGAAGTCCATCCGGTCCTGCGTCACGGGCAGCTGAGGCGGAGTGACGACGACATGTCGATTGCCGTGCCGCTGGACCAAGGTCTTGGCGTTAAAGGGGCTCGTCTCGCGGTGCGCGAGCCGCGCCATGTTCAGGAACTCGTCCTTGGATTCCTTCACCGCTTCGAACGAGGGAAGCTCGACGACCTCGGGACCGGACGGCGGCGCCTCGGAGGCGCCGAGAAACGACGCGATCCCGCGCAGATCCCGACATTCCTTGACCGATTTTCCCGCTTGAAGCCGCGTGGCGATCTCGACGATTGTCTCCTCGCCCATGCCGTACGCGACGAGATCCGCCTTCGAATCGAGGAGCACCGACGGGCGGACCGAGTCGGACCAGTAATCGTAATGGGCCAAGCGGCGCAGCGAGGCCTCGACGCCGCCGGCGATGACGGGCACGCCCGGGAACGCCTCTCGCGCGCGCTGGCAGTACGGGATCGTGGCGCGGTCAGGGCGCAGGCCGATCTTGCCGCCGGGCGAGTAGGCATCGTCGTTGCGCACCTTCTTGTTCGCCGTGTAGTGGTTGATCATCGAGTCCATGTTCCCCGCGGAGATCGCGAAGAAAAGGCGCGGACGGCCGAAGCGGCGCCACGGCTCGGCGCTGCGCCAGTCGGGCTGGGAGAGGATCGCGACGCGGAAGCCCGCGTGGTCGAGGATGCGTCCGAGCAAGGACATCGCGAACGAGTAGTGGTCGATGTACGCGTCGCCGGTGACGAAAACGATGTCCACCTGATCCCAGCCGCGCGCCTCCATCTCGGCGCGCGTCATGGGCAGGAATCGGGGGTCGGGTCGGAAGGAGGGAGCAGCCACGGCTAGGTCTATTATCGCATGTCTCGACGAGAAAAGCCTGCTTTCCCCCTTGACAAAATGGGATCACGGGGTTAGAATACTAGTGTACTAGTTCACTAGTACAGTCAATGATTCGAATCGATCCCCTGTCGCCCACGCCTCTCAACGAGCAGATTAAGTCCGGACTACGCGGACTGATCGCGCGCGGCGCGCTGAAGCCCGGCGAGGCCGCGCCTTCGATCCGTCCCTTGGCCGAAGCCCTGAAGGTGAACCCCAACACGGTCGCCCGCGCCATCCGCGAGCTCGTGCTTGAGGGGGTGCTGGAGACCAAGCGCGGCGAGGGCACGGTCGTGGCGGCGTCGGCCCCCCGCAAGGCCTCGGACGGGCTGGCCGCGGTGCGCGACGGCCTGCGCGAGGCCCTGCGCCAGGCCCGCCGCGGCGGGCTCGACTGGGACGACATCGCGTCGCTGACGCGCCGCGCCGAGAAGGAGGAAAGATGAAGGCTCTGAATTTCAGCGGCGTGACCCGAACCTTCGGCGCCAAGCGCGTGCTCGACGGCGCGACCGGCGCCGCGGAGCAAGGCAAGGTGATCGGCCTGCTCGGGCGCAACGGCGAGGGGAAGACGACCTTGTTCAAGGTCCTGCTCGACCTGCTCGCCGCCGACGAAGGCGAGATCGAGGTGCTCGGCCTGCGCCCCGACGGCTCCGGCGCGATCCGCCAGCTCGCGGGCTTCGTCCCCGAGCGCCCGAGCTTCCACTCCTTTATGAGCGTCGCCGGCGTGTTGAACCTGCGTTCCAGCCTTTTTAAGAACTGGAGCGCCGACCGCGCGGTCAATTTGTGCAAAAGGCTTAATCTCGATCTCGCGACGCGCATCGAAGGCGCCAGCAAGGGCACGCTCGGCAAGCTCGCCTGGGTGTGCGCCGCCGCTCACGATCCGGCGGTGTAC
>JAHFCD010000527.1 GCA_023249695.1 Elusimicrobiota bacterium | reverse complement strand
CGGCTGGGTCGTGAAGGCCCGGTCCCGGGCCGGCGGCCGCCGGGTATCGTAGGCGTAGTAAGAGTCCACGAACCCGCCGAGCTTCACGGGCAAGGGCGCGTCCCACGGAGCCGAAGCGGCGAGAGCCGGGACGACCGCCCCCAATGAGAGGAGGAGGAGCGCCGCGTTCTTCATGCTCATTTTAATACACGCGGACCGGCAGCACGACGACCTGCACTCCGTTGAACTGCAGCCGGCGCTGGATCGCGTTGGCCGTCTCGCTGTGCAGGATCGGCTGGTACCAGCGCTCCTCCCGGAAGATGAGCTTGCCGGTGAAGACGATCATGCGCGGGAACTCCCGCGAGAGCTCGATGAGCGCGCCCTCCAAGGTCGCGACCGTCTCGGTGCCGAGCGCCAGCCGCGAGTCCGCCTCGAGGCCGTGCTGGCGGCTCCAGGCGACGTAGTTCGCCAGATGCCCCCGCTTCGCTTTCTCAAGATCGCCGACGGCCTCGCCGCCCTTGAAGTTGCCGGAGTCGAGCACGCCGACGGAGACGAAGATGAAGTTTTTGAAATACCCCGGAAGCAGGCGCTGTATCGCGAGCACGTGGTGCAGGCCGTAGCCGGAGAAGTCGGAGACCGTCAGCACCGCGGTCGGCGCCTTGGCGTCGAGCTTGCTCGGCCCGGCCTTCTCGCCCTCGAGCGGCGACGCCTCAAGGATCTTCTCGAGGCCCTTGAGGCTCGCGCCCACCTCCCGGTAGTGGCGGCGGATCCAGAAGCACAGCGCGATGGTCAGCATCGTGATGACGGCGGTGACCCAGCCGCCGTCGAGAAACTTCTCGTACAGCGTGACGCAGAGGATGCTCACGCACATCACGAGGCCGGTGCCATGGATGGCGAGCTGGCTCTTCCAACGCGGCTCGGTGGCCCGGTGCAGGATCCAGTGCCGCGACATGCCGAGCTCGGTCAGCGAGAAGGTCAGGAAGACGTTGATCGAGTACATGACGACCAAGGTCGTGATGTTCCCTTTCGTGTAGATGAGCGTCGCCATCGCGGCGACGCCCATCAGAAGGACGCCGTTCTGCGTGACGAGCCGGTCCGAGAGCTGCGAGAAGCTGTGCGGCACCCAGGAGTCGAGCGCCATGTTCGAGAGGACGCGGGGCCCGTCGAGGAAGCCCGCCTGCGCGGCGACGAGAAGCAGGGCCGCCTCGGAGAACAAGGTCGCCACGATCATGACGCGGCCGACCGCGCCCCAGTGCCCGTACAGGTTCTCGAGCAGAACCGCGTTCATCGTCTGCCCTTCGACGGGCGAGGCGTGCACGAGGAGGTATCCGAGCAGAATGCCCCCCGCCGTGAACGCCAGGGAGGTCGACATCAGGAGCATGGTGCGCTTGCCCGTCTGCACGCGGGGTTCTCGAAGCATACCGACCCCGTTCGACACCGCCTCGATTCCGGTGTAGGTGCCGCCGCCCATCGAGTAGGCGCGCAAAAGGATGAACGCGACGGGCGCGAAGCCCATGATGCCGATCGAATGATGCAGGTCGGCCCCGGCGCCCTTGAACACCTCGGGGAGCACGGGCAGATGGCTTCCCACGACATAGAGGATCATGAAGATATGCGACACGACGAAGAACATGAAGATCGGCGCCAGAAACGTGACCGACTCCTTGACGCCGCGCAGGTTCAGCACGAGGAGCAGCAGCAACGCGAGGCCCGCCGCGAGCAGCTTCGTGCCCGCCCAGTGAGGTGGAAGGAAGGAGTACAGCGCGTCGCACGCCGAGGCGACCGACACCGAGATGGTCAGCACGTAGTCCACCAGCAAGGCGCACCCCGAGACGACGCCCGCCCGCTCCCCGAGCAATTTGGTCGCGACTAAATACCCGCCGCCGCCGCCCGGGAAGTGCTCGATCAGGTTCGAATACGCGATCGAGATGACGAAGATCGTCGTCGCCATCATGACGACAAGGATCAGGGCCAGGTGCGTATGGCCGCCGAGCGCTCGGTAGGCCTCATCCGGGCCGTAGGCCGAGGACGACAGTCCGTCCGCGCCCAGGCCCACCCAGGCCAGGAAGGCGGCGAGCGAGATTTTATGGAAGACGTCCGGATCGCGGATGTCGCGCGGCTTGCCCAGCAGGAGCTGCTTGAATCGGTCCATGCCCCACGATACCCCCCAGGCCCGTTATGAATCCATTATAAGGGGAGGCCTGACGCCATATCAGATTTGATAAGATGGCCTCGTAGGCGGCGTGGCGGAATGGCAGACGCAATCGACTCAAAATCGATCGGGCTCACGCCCTTGTGGGTTCAAGTCCCACCGCCGGTACGTTTTCCCCGATGAAGGACCTTCAGATCGCCGTCCTT
>JAHFCD010000064.1 GCA_023249695.1 Elusimicrobiota bacterium | reverse complement strand
GCCGTCCCGCCGTCGTCAGCGATCGGGTCGGCTGCGCGGGCGACATGATCGACGAATCGTGCGGACGGATATTTTCGCGCGACGACTTCCCCGCGATGATGCGCGCCATCGCGAAGCTGGCCGACGATCGCGGGAAGAGGGCGGATATGGGACGCGCGGCGGCGCGCAGAGCGAGCCAGTTTGAGATCGCCCATACCGAGTCCCGTTTAATGGATTGCCTTAAGAAGGTGTGTCTCTCATGAATATCGGCCCTCTGAACACGAAGCGGCCGTCCTCCGGCCTGACGATGCGAAGCTTCTTCGCGATAGTCGTCTTTTTACTTTTGCTCGGCTGGATTCAGAGCGAATCCCTCGATCAGTTTTGGGACTACACGCTGATCCTGTGCGCCGCGATCCTTCCAGCCGTGTTGTGGATTCGCCTGGGAACCTCTGGAATTCCTATTTTCCCCGCGGTGTGCCTGGCTTATATCCCTTATTTCGCTTGGCCGGTTCTCAGCCTGGATCGGAGCATGCGTGCATACGACCTGTCGGAAATCCACCGGTCCGCCATGACGGTCATGCTTTTTCTGCTCGTGGCGACGGCCGCTTGGCGTTTGGTCGTGCGCAGGACGCGGGGCGTCAATGCGTCGATCTCCGACCCCGCGGACCAGGCCGGAGTCATCCGCCTCATTTTAGTCGGCATATTCGCGGGGGTGCTATTCCACGCGGGCATCATCACGGGCTGGGTCAGCTGGTTCGGGTCTTTCTTCGGGCTTTTGCGCTCGGTCGTGCTCACCCTCGTCACGGTCTCGTTCTTCTTGGCCGGCGTCTCTCGCGCCCAAGGCTTTCTTCGCGACGACTCCTGGGTCGCGGCCGTGGCGGGCATGGGACTGATCATCGTGATGTCCTGGAGCTCCCTCTTTCTGGTCAGCGGCATGCTGTTTGGATTGGCGGCGGCGTTCGGCTACATCAGCGTCACCAAACGCGTTCCCTGGGCGTCGGTGGCGGCGATTCTGGCCTTGGTCTGGGTTCTTCACGCGGGCAAGAGCGAAATGCGCAATAAGTATTGGTCTCAATCCTACGCCGGCGAGTCGGTGTCCGTCCTCGATTTGCCCGGATTCACCGCGGAGTGGTTCGAAACCGGCTTGAACGCGATCGTAACCGGTGAAACCGGACAGAATCTCCTGGATCGGGCGTCCTTGATGCGTTTGCTTCTGATGGCCCAGCGCATGACGCCCACGGATATCGATTATTTGAACGGCGAGACGTACGCGCTTCTGCCCTCGATTCTCGTGCCTCGATTCATCAATCCCGAAAAGCCCGACAGCCAGGTTGGTTTGACGTTGTTGAACATCCGCTACGGGGTCCAAACCCGTGAATCCGCCGCCCTCACGACGATCGGGTGGGGCCTCCTTCCCGAGGCTTTCGCCAACTTCGGGTATTTCGGAGTGATCGGCATGGCCCTGCTTCTGGGATTTTTCTGCGCGGGCCTAGAACGCTGGAGCGTCGACACGAAGATTCTCTCCATCCCCATGCTCGCCAGCATCGCGAACATCATGGTGATGATCAATCTCGAGGCCGATTTCATCAATATCTCATTGGCGCTGATCCAATCCTTTCTCTCGGTCGTCATTTTCACCGTCCTCTATCGAAAATTCTTCATCGCCACCCTGCGAGGCAAGAGTGCGTAGCGCCCCGCTGCGGATACTGCTCGTCGCGCCTTCTTATTTTCCCGCCATTTATTGGGGCGGACCGGTGTATTCGATCTACGGCCTGTGCAACGCGCTGGCCATGATCCCAGGCGTAAACCTGCGGGTGTTGACGACCGATTCCGCCGGCCCGGAGCTGTCCGATTCCGTGCCGGTGAAGGGTTTTCCGATGCGCTATCCCCCGGGCTACGAGGTTTACTTTTGCCGGCGAAGGTGGGGGGCCAGCTTCTCACCCGAATTGATTCTGCGATTGTGGGTGATGATTCGATGGGCCGACGTGATACAGCTGACCGCGGTGTACTCCTCGCCGACGATTCCGACCTTGCTTTTCGCGCGTCTGCTGGGGAAGCAGGTGGTATGGTCGCCTCTGGGGGCGCTGCAGCGATGGGAAGGAGCGACGAGACCGGCGGCCAAAGCTGTTTGGGAACGGGTTTGTAATGCATTGATCGCGCCTGGGGCCTGCGTTCTTCACGTCACCTCCCTTGAAGAGGCGGAAGAAAGCAGCGCGCGAATCACCAAGGCGACCGTCGAGCGGATTCCGCATGGCGTGGAATTTCCGGAGTCCCTGCTCGAACGGGCGTGGCTGCCGGGGGGGGCGCTGCGGCTGCTGTTTATCGGCCGGCTTCACCCCAAAAAGGGGATCGAGAATCTGTTCAAGGCGCTCAAGGAATTGAATGATGCCGCGATCTCCTTGGCCGTCTGCGGTACCGGAGACGAGGCCTATGCGCGCGGCCTCCGGCAATTGGCGCGCGACCTCGGGCTGGAGCGGCAGGTCTCCTTTCTGGGCCACGTCGACGGCGAGGCGAAAATGAAAGTTTTCATGAGCGCTGACGCCTGCGTGGTGCCTTCATTTACCGAAAATTTCGGGATGGTCGTGGTGGAGGCCTTGGCGCACGGCGTTCCCGTCGTCGCCAGCCATGGAACCCCCTGGGCGGAACTCGTGGAGCGTCAATGCGGGCTATGGGTGGAGAACGATCCCGAGAGCTTAAAGAAGGCGATTCTTGCCCTTCGCGGCCGGGACCTGGCGGATATGGGAGCGCGCGGGAGGAACTGGATGAAACGGGAATTTTCGTGGGACGCTATCTCACAAAAGATGCTGTGCGTGTACCGGCGGATGGCCAGGGCCGACGGCGCGGCGGGCACGCTGTGAAAGACGATTTTAGCGATATTTCCGGATACGCTTATGAGGGTTCGGGCCTGAATCACTCTCATGAGTATCTTCTGCCGGCCGTCATTCGGCACTTGGCGCGGGCGGCCGCGGAACGGGGACGGCCGCGGGTCTTCGAGCTGGGGTGCGGAAACGGCTCCGTCGCCCACGAGTTGGCCGCGGCGGGCTACGACGTGACAGGCGTGGATCCTTCCACGGAGGGCATCGCCCATGCGAACCGGGAATATCCCGCTCTCAAGCTGATGCAAGCCTCGGCGTACGATGATCTTTCGGGCCGTTTCGGCCGGTTCCCCGCGGTCCTCAGCCTCGAGGTCGTCGAGCACCTCTATTTCCCCAAGAAATACGCCGCCACCCTTTATGACCTGGTGGAACCCGGAGGTTCAGCTCTGATCTCCACGCCTTACCATGGGTACTGGAAGAACCTCGCCATGGCCGTGACGGGTAAGATGGACGATCATTTCACCGCGTTGTGGGATCACGGCCACATCAAGTTCTGGTCGTTCAAGACCCTGAGGCTGCTGTTGGAAGAAGCAGGGTTTCGGGACATCTCCTTCCAGCGGGTGGGACGGATCCCGCTGCTGGCCAAATCCATGATCGCCGTCGCACGGAAGCCATGAGCGCTTCTACGCCCGCGCTGACGGTCATTATTTTGACCTTCAATGAGAAGGATCGGATCGGCCCCTGTCTCGACAGCCTCGCCGGGATCGGCGCCCCCATATTCGTGGTCGACTCGTTCTCCGACGACGGCACCGTGGAGATCTTGCGCCAGCGGGGCGTCGCCTTCGTCCAGCGCGTGTTCAGCAACTACGCCGAACAGAGGAATTGGGCTCAGGCGAACGTTCTGCGCGCTCCTGATTGGGTTTTTCATCTTGACGCCGATGAGAGGGTCAGCCCCGAGCTCGCGCGGTGGCTGCGCGACGAGTTCCCGCATGCAGCCGCGAAGGCCGACGGCTTCATGTTCAGCCGCAGGACGGTTTTCCTCGGTCGCTGGATCAAATACGGCGGTCATTATCCCTCCTACCATCTGCGTCTGTTCAAGGCGAGCCTCGGCCATTGTGAACGCAAGGCCTATGATCAGCATTTTCTGGTCGACGGAAGGGCGGACGCGATCGACGGCGGCGACATCATCGACACCGTTGCCAGCAGCCTCACCCAATTCATCGCCTCGCATAACCGCTGGTCTACGGTGGAGGCGGAGGAATGCGTCGAGGCGGCATACCGGGGAGAGGTCAAAAGCGCCCTGGACGGCAATCCCATCGAGAAGCGCCGCTGGCTCAAGAACAATATGTACTTGAGGCTTCCGCTTCTGTTGCGGAGCTTCCTCTATTTCGGCTACAGGTACGTCGTTCGCCTGGGATTTCTCGACGGCGCGGAAGGCCTCGTTTTCCACGTGCTGCAGGGATTCTGGTTCCGATTCCTGGTGGACGCCAAGATGTTGGAGATTCGGAGGGTTCGTGCGACAGAGCGCGCCTAGCCGCCGGTGGCTGGCCGGCGCCTTGGCGCTCGTGGGCGCGGCCGTTTACGGATTCACGGCGGCCGGCCGATATCTGTCCGCCCCGGCCCAAGAGCCGGCTGCCGCGGACCTGATCGTCGCGCTCGGGGGGGGCGACACCGCCCGGAACCGCAAGGCGGCGGAGCTGTTCAAGCGGGGATTCGCTCCCAAGGTACTTCTGACCGGCATGGAAGGGAACGCGAATCAGGCGCATCCGCGCGCGCGGCACATCATCTCGGAGGGCGTTCCGGCGGAGGCGCTTCTATTCGACGGTAATTCGACGAGCACGTGGGGCGAGGCGATCTGCACGCTGCAGCTGATGCGCGAGCGGGGCATGAAGCGGGCTTTGATCGTCAGCGATCCTCCGCACATGCGCCGCCTCGAGTGGTCTTGGGGAAAGGTGTTCGCGGGCAGCGGGCTGCAGTTCCGGCCGGTCGCCTGCGATATCCCCGAGTGGGATGCTTCCCACTGGTGGCGCAGCAAGAGATTTCTTCAGTTCGTCGTCCGGGAATACGCGAAGATGGTCTATTACCGTGTGGCCCATTGAAGCGCGTACCGGCCGGTGCACGGCCTATGTTTCATATGATGTGTCGCGGCTTATATGACTGATAGAGCAATGAAAACCTGGTTCGGAAAGGCCATCGATCCCTTGGAAGAGCCTTGGTACCGCTTTGGACGCGTTATTTCGGTGCTGGAGCGGCACATCGCTATTCCCGCGGGCAGCCGATGGCTGGACGCGGGGTGTCAAATCGGTCAGTTCTTGAAGCTCCTTCAGTCCCGGTTCGGCATCGTTCCGATCGGGATCGACGATTTCAACGAAAATAACGTCGTCGAGGTTTGCCGGAAGCATTTGTGCCTGGAAATCAAGGAATCCAGTGAAGTGCTCAATTCGTCTTGGCGTTACCTCTCGAGACGCATTGAAAAAGACGGATTCGGCCTCGATGAAAAGGTCCCTTTCATCTCCGCGTTGGAAGTCCTTGAACATATGGTCGATACCGATGCCTTCCTCGACGAGTGCCGGGATCACCTCGAAGAAAACGGGTACTTGGTCGTATCCACTCCGAATATCAATTCGCTGCGCAACCGCATCCAGGTTCCCTTAGGCGTATACCCCGCCGGGATGGAATACCGAACGGTCAATCACCATGTGAGGCTTTATAATATTCACGTGTTGAAATCGCATTTCGCCGAGCACGGCTTCGAGCTCGTTGGATTAAGCGGCGTCAGCGTTCTACCGCAGCGATTCCTGAGATACTCCGCCGCGAGGACTATCGATCCTTGGCTGTGCGATCGATTCCCGCACCTGGCCGGCAGCATCATAGCCCTGTTCAAAGCCTCGCCGGCTTGATCTCGAGAGGCGTCAGCGCTTGAATCGATAGGTGGCGACGCGGCCATCGTCTCGGACGAATTCAAACCCGGCCGCCTGATGAAGCTTTATCGAGGGGGCGTTTTGGAGAAGAATCTCGGCGGTCAGGTCGCCGCAGCGTTCCTGGGCGAAGGCGACCATTCGCGCCGCGACGCCGGACCTTCGAAAGGACTCGTCCACCGCCTCGGTGATCAGGTAGGCCTCGCCGTCACGGCGCAGGAGCAGGTAGCCCGCCCGCATCGTGCCGATCCAAGCTATGTACAATTGGATGTCGGGCGACTTCCGAAGGAAAAATCGAAGCTGCTGCCAATATCCCACCGGCGCGGTGCTGTTCGTCATTTGCTTTCGGACCTGATTGCGCAGGCGCCGCAGAAACAGGTAATCGAAGATGGTCGTTGCCGCCCGAATTTGAAAATTGGAATTGCTAGAGTGTATTATGACCAAGTCTCCCAAAAATGACCTTCCGATGATGTCCGCCGAGGAAGGTATTGTACTCTTTCACCCTCACATGCCCAAGAAGGCGAAGGAGTACGTTTGCGACACCCTCGACAGCCGCTGGATCGGCCAGGGACCCAAGGTCGACCTGTTCGAGGCGCGCTTTCGCCTTCAGTTCAGCCAGCCGGGATCCTGCTTGGCCGTCGGGTCCGGCACCGACGCGCTCCACCTCGCCTATCTTCTGGCCGGGATCAAAGCGGGCGACGAAGTTTTGGTTCCCCTGTTTACCTGCACCGCGACGACCATCCCGCTGCTCTATATCGGCGCCAAGCCCAAGTTCATCGACGTCAATCCGGCCACGCTGAACATCTCCATCGAAGACCTCAAGCGGAAGGTTTCCGACCGCACCAAGGCGATCGTCTGCGTTCATTATGGCGGACTGCCCTGCGATATGGCCGAAATTCGCCTCTTGGCCGACAAATTCGGCATCCCGGTCATCGAGGATGCCGCGCACGCCCTGGGAGCCGCCTACGATGGAAAGCCGATAGGGGCGCACTCCGAGTTCACGATATACAGCTTTCAGGCGATCAAGCATTTGACGACGGGCGACGGCGGCCTCCTCACCTTCCTCGATGATGGATTGGCGCCCCTCGCGCGGCGGCTTCGCTGGTTCGGCATCGATCGCACCAACAAGCAAAAGGGAATCTGGGAAAACGACATCACGGACATCGGCTATAAGTATCAGATGACCGACATCGGCGCGGCGATCGGGCTCGCCGGGCTCGAGGAATTCGCCGAAACGCTGGCCTACCGCCGCAGCCTTTACCGGCGCTACGTCAAGAACCTAAGTGACGTCCCGCATGTCGCGATCGTCGACGATTTCGATCCGAGAAAGGAGCACGCCGCCTGGCTTTTCACGATTCTGGTCGACCGGCGCATGGATTGCCAGCTGAAGCTGCGAAGCAGGAAGATCGAATCCGGGCAAACGCATTACCGCAATGACCGGTACTCGGTTTTCGGCAGCACCGAAATCTTCCCCGCGATGGATTCAATCGACGACAAGTACCTGATACTGCCCCTGCATACCAAGATGACGCTCGCGGACGTCGATTATATCTGCGAGGTCTTGAAAGAGGGGTGGTGAGGCATGGTCGAGGTCATCTATGACGGGGGGTTCGGAAACTACCTATTCCAATACTGCTTCGGCCGGATCCTAGCCGAAAAGCTCGGCTATAAGCTTGCCGCGCCTCCGATCCCCGGCTTTCCCAGAACCTACGACCTCGTGGCCGGCCTCGATTTTTCCGCGGAAAAAGCCCTCACCTTGCGCGGGCAAAAGCCGGACCTCGGATTGCTCGCCCAGGCCGGCATCAATCGACATCTGCTGCTGACGGGCTATTTCCAGCGCTCCGAATATTACGGACCGCATAAGCCGCGGATAAAGGAATGGCTGGCGACCGACGACAACATCGAGTTCGAGCCCCGCCCGGCCGACGTCGTTGTGAGCATTCGGCGCGGGCGCGATTACATCCCTCGCTACGGTTTGCCGCTGTCTTATTATGAAAAGGCTCTTGCCTCCCTCGAATATGATCGGGTGTTCATCTGCACGAACGAGCCCAACGACCCGTTCATACGGTTTTTGACGAAGAAGTACGGCGCCATCCTGCGGGGGGGGAGCTTTCAGGGCGGCCGTAAGCTGCCGACCTATATGGCCGGTGCCATGGACAATTACCTGTTCATCAAGAAATTCGCCAAGATCATCATTTCCAACAGTTCTTTTCCCTGGTGGGCGGCCTACATGTCGGACGCCACGGAGATCGTATTCCCTCGTCCGGTCAACGGCTTGTGGTCTCCGAACGATCCGCACAGCAAGAACATCAGCCTTGAAGTCGACGAGGCCCGGTACAAATATTTGCCGTGCGAGGCCTACAGGAGCGAATTCGCGGCCGAAATCATGAGAAATGTCTATGACAATGCGCTCTCTGGGGTGAAGGCGGGCGTTAGACGCCTGCTGCCCGGCATGAAAAATGGCCCGTCTCCGGCAAACGCCCTCAGCTTCGGCGAGCCGGCCGGCGATGATCTGCGCTCCTTCCGCGGCTAGCGGGGATTCTGGTGATTTCGATTATATACCGGGAGGAGAAGGATCGCTGGATCAAGGGGGATCGCCACGTGCGGCCCTTGGTGCGGAAGCTTCTTCGCGGCGCTCCCGCGCGCCAAAGCGGCATGCAGAAGGTCGTCGCCAATTTTCTTCGCGGGCTGGAAATCCTGGGTTTGGAGTATGAATTCAACCGGTCGCTTTTTCGAAGCCGTGGCTCCGAGAAAATCATCTCGTTCGGTTTGGGCATGCCCGGGCTGGAAGGAGTCGACCGGCGCGCTCCCGTGATCGCGGCTATCGGCTATCCGTATCCCCAGGAGTTGCCGGAGCTGTGCGAGCGGTACAACATCAAAAAATTCCTCCAACATTCGGATTGGGTTCTCAACCTCGCGAAGTCGGCGAAAATATACGACGACAAAATATTCGAC
>JAHFCD010000526.1 GCA_023249695.1 Elusimicrobiota bacterium | reverse complement strand
ATGCTTCAATCGTCGTCGACGGGCCTGAAAACCAGGAATCTTGTCGCACAATCGGTGCGGCCTTGTCTGCCTGAAGGGCGGCCCGACAACTGGGAAGCGATCGATCGGCTGTTGGCCGCGGCGCACATGGCTTAGCTGATCTTGGCGCTGATGCTGGACTTTGCTCGTCGGGGCGGCACGACGACGGTTCGAACCTTGATGAAGCGGTTCTTGCCCGCATTGCGATCTCGCTTTGCCCGGTCGTCAGAAGAGTTGACGACGGGACGGCTCATGAGGCTGTTGGCGATGGACTTCCCAAGTCGTCGTCCGGCTGGAGGGTTCCCATGAACAATTCTCACCCAGGTTTTCGCGAAGCGAAAACCCTGGCGCCGAAGGCGCCATGTCGTTCAATCGCCCGGATTCAAAACCCCGTGAACTTGGAGTCAGTAAGCCTTGACGGGCGGTGAGCCGGGGCTATACTTCGAGTATGGCCCTATTTTCGTTCTCCCTGGCGCTGGCGCTCCTCCTGGCGTCCGCGCCCGTCGGCGCGCAGACCGCGAAGGGGCTGCGGCCGAGCTCGGATGTTTCGGCGTACCTGGTCACGGTCAACGATGCTCGTCGATTCGGCTCGATCCCCGATGACGACAAGAAGCTCGCCGCCGACGCCGAGCTGGCGGTGAGGGCTTTCCAGTATCTGCGCGGCGGCAAGGTCTCGACCAAGGACGAGCAGACCTTCGCCTCGGCGGGCTTCTTCCTGCGCACCGGCGACGCGAGCTTCAATCCGAATCGCGCCCAGACGGCCAAGCTTCAAGCGAAGATCGACGGCGCGACGGGACCGCTGCTGCAGGTGGACCTGATCTACGAGGCCCTCGTCGCGACGGACGGAAACCTGACCTCGGCCTTCGGCAGCCTCGCCGAGCTGTTCTGCGCGCGCCGCGCGGAGTACGTGGCCAAGGTCGCCGACATGGACAAAAGCGCGGACGGCAAGAACTACTATCGCTTCGCGGGCGCGTTCATCGGCCTCCACGGCTGGGCGACGCGCGTCGCGGGCCTGGGCGGCGCCTACGCGAACATCGGCGCCAACCCGGTCGTCTACGCGGGCTACGAGGTCTACGACGCGTGGAAGGCGTATTTCACGACGGGCCGCATGAAGGGCGTCGACACGCTCAAGACCCTCGGCCCCGAGGGCAACGGCAACCTCGTGGACAAGGGCGGCCAGCTCCAGCTCGGCTTTGCCGCCGCCGAATCGCTCCGCGGCAAGTTCTAGTTTTATAGTATGGGGGCATGAGCTCCAAGACCCGGATCGAGAAGGACACGATGGGGGAAATCCCCGTCGCCGACGACCGCTATTGGGGAGCGCAGACCGAGCGCTCCCTCCACCATTTCCAGGCCGGCGCGGGCCGCGACACCTTGACGCGCGAGATGATCCGCGCGTTGGGCGTCCTCAAGAGGGCCGCCGCGTCGGCCAACGCCGATCTCGGGCTGCTGCCCAAGGACAAGGAAAAGCTGATCCTGGCCGCCGCCGACGAGGTGATCGCGGGCACGCTCGACGCGCACTTCCCGCTCGTGGTCTGGCAGACCGGCTCGGGCACGCAGTCGAACATGAACGCCAACGAGGTGATCTCCAACCGCGCGATCGCGATGGCCGGCGGCGTGCTGGGCTCCAAGAAGCCGATCCACCCCAACGACGACGTGAACAAGTCCCAGTCCTCCAACGACACCTTTCCGACCGCGATGCACATCGCCGCCGTGGAGACTTTGGTTCATCAGCTCGTTCCGGCCCTGAAGGGCCTGCGCGACGAGCTCAAGAAGAAGGCCAAGAAATTCGACAAGATCGTCAAGATCGGCCGCACGCACCTGATGGACGCGGTGCCGCTCACGCTCGGCCAGGAGATCGGCGGCTGGGCGGCGATGCTCGACGCGGACCTGGGCCGCATCGACCTCGTCCTGCCCGGGCTGTACGAGCTCGCGATCGGCGGCACCGCCGTCGGCACGGGCCTTAACACCCATCCCGACTTCGACGTCAAGGCGGCGCGGCACATCGCCAGGCTGACCAAGCTGCCCTTCAAGCCGGCTCCCAATAAGTTCGAGGCGCTGGCCGGCCACGACGCGCTCGTCTTCGCGCACGGCGCGCTCAAGACCTTGGCGTGCTCGATGAATAAGATCGCCAACGACGTGCGCTGGCTGGCGTCCGGCCCGCGCGCGGGCCTCGGCGAGATCCGCATCCCGGAGAACGAGCCGGGCTCCTCGATCATGCCGGGCAAGGTGAACCCGACGCAGAGCGAGGCGGTCACGATGATCTGCGCCCAGGTGCTCGGCAACGATGTGGCGATCAACCTCGGCGGCGCCTCGGGCAACTTCGAGCT
>JAHFCD010000063.1 GCA_023249695.1 Elusimicrobiota bacterium | reverse complement strand
CCGGGGCGGCGAGAGACGGCGCGAGGGACAAGGCGGGAGCCGTGAGAAGCTGAAGCGACGGCATGCCCGACATGGCCGGCGTCTGCAGCTGAATCGGGGCGACGACGCCGCCGCCCGGCAAGGCGAAGCGGGTCACGACGCCGGCGAACGACGACGCGGGGAGCAACAGCAACGACAGGATCGCGCTCTTCATGGATGAACCCTCAACCGTCAACGTCTCCCGCTGGCGACGCGGCAGACGAACTTTAGTAATAGAGGGGAAAAGACCAGTAGGGTCTTTGGACCCAGGCGAGGCGGGGAAGGAGGCCTAGGTGAAAAAGGGACCTTCGCTCTTACGCGGGCGCGACGACCCGGCGCGACTGCAGCCACAGGAACGCGTTGAACGCGTGCGAGCCGACCGCCGCCGCCCAGACGAACCAGTCGAGACGGCCGATCGCCGTGAGGAGCAGGATCAGGTACACGTAGTCGCGGCTGGCGATGCGCTCGACGGTGAGCGCCAACGGCCCGCGCTTGTCTTCGGGGACGCGCAGGACGAGATACCACACCGAGAAGCCGCAGGCGAGGAACCCGGTCACAAGCAGGACGCCGGGTACGAGCCAGTCGTGGCCGGGGTGCAGGCGGGCGACGCCGATCGGCAGGGCCACGAAGGTCGCGAGGTGCGCGAACTGATCGGCCCACACGTCGTAGGAGGCGCCCCAAGGCGTGGACAGGTGCTTCAGCCTCGAGATCTCGCCGTCGCTGCCGTCGAGCAGGCAGCAGAACCAGAGCACGAGCGCGCCGTAGAATTGAACGAGAGCCGAGGACGAGGCCAGCCACCACGCCCCGAGAAGGCCGAGCGCGAGCCCCGCGGTCGTGACATGGTTCGGCGTCACGGGAAACGGGAGCAGCAGCCGCGTGAGCGCGATGGACAGCCTGCGGTCGAACACCGCGATGTAGCCGTCGTTGTCCTTCGCGAGGCGCGCGCACAAAACGTCCGCCGCGCGTTCCGCGGCGGACCCGCGCGCATCGAGGAACGCGCCGAGCGGGACCTCGGGGGCGGGCGCGCTCAAGGTCTTCTCCAGGACCTCTTCGAGGGGCTTGGCGCCGGCGCCGAACTCCGCGGGCTTGAAGCGCAGCGCGGCGACGGGCCGCCCGGCGAGCAGGAACCGCGCGTCTCCGCCGCCGGCACGGGCGGCGGCCTCAGCGCCCGCGGCGAAATCGCGCAGCCCGCCCTCGTCGGGGAAGCTCTCGGGATCGAGGGCCAGCAGGGGTAAAGTCCGGTCGAGCGCGGCCGCGCCGAATCTCGCGCCGAGAGTGGGCACGCCGGACGCGCGAAGCTGGAAAGCCCACTTCTTAAGGAAGGCGTCGTCCGCCCCCGCGATCACGATGCGATCGGGCGCCAGCTCGCGGCCCGCGCGGACGGCGGCGCGCACGGCTGGAGGCAGGCCGGCCACGAGCGGGGCGTCCGGCGGCGCCGCGACCAGGATCTGCCAGGGACGCTTGGCGGGCTCGGTCATGCGCGGCGGGTCATCTCGAAGAGGTTGGTCGCCTGTCCGCCGAGGAAGCCTTCGAAGCGTCTTCCGTCGATGAGGGGACGCTCGGCGATCTCGAAGTAGGCGTAGGTCCATGGCTTCTTGACGACGCGCGATCCGACGCGCATATCGACGGGAATGACGACGGCCAAGGTCGAGGACTGCCGCAGGCGCGAGCCGGGCTCGCCCTCGATTTCGGGCTTCATCGGCACGCCGGAGGCCTTGAGCGCGGCGACGGTCTTGTCGATGTCGTCGAGCTCGTCCACCGCGTGCGCGTGCACGGCGGCGGTGAAATGGTTGACCGTATGGCCGTGCAGCAAGGTCCAGGCGCCGAACTGCGACTCGCGCTCGAGCGCGACCGCGTCGGCCGCTTTCGGCGCGGGCCAGCGGCGCGCGAACTGGACGGCCCAGCGGCGCAGGAGCTTCTCTCGCCGGCCGGCCCCGACGCGCGCGATGTCCTCCAGGTCGGCGAGCTCGACGTCGGTCAGCCCGGGCGCGGTCTTCGCGACGGAGCCCATGATGGCCTTGCGCGCCTTCGGCGAGAGCTCCCAGACCCGCAGCTCGGAGATGAAGATCTTGGGAAGGTTGTCCGACGGCGGCGCGAAATGGATCGAGGTCAGGTGCTTGTCGGGGAAATCGTACGTGCCGGCGGCGCGGTAGCCGAGCGCTTCGAACGGCCTCGAGATCGCCGCGATTCCCGACCAGGGCGACTGCGTCGCGAACGTGCGGAAGGCGAGATGGTCGTTGCGGAAGTTGCCGCCGCGGCTGCTGAGGAGGTTTTCGTAGGTTTGGGCGTAGGCCACCCGTTCCCGGTACTCGTCCCACAGCCAGTCGAACAGCCGCTCGAGAAACGCCGTTTGCGCGATGATCATAAGCCGGATTTTACCAGAAAAGGTCCCCTTGGGCGTTCTCGACTGGGTCGCGCAAAGTCGGCTCGTCGACGGCGGAGGCTCCGATGCGGGGAGAGACGCCGCGCACGGCGAGCAGCTCGGACGGATAGGGGCGCAGCAGCTCCTGGAGGCGGTCGATCGGCGTTTTCGGGTCGAGCCACTGGGCCTCGTCGTTTCGCGCGAGCACGGCGGGCATGCGGTCGTGAAAGCGCGCGACGACGGGGTTCGCCTCGACGGTGATCATCGCGAAGCTTCCAGGCTCCCAGAGCCCGGCGAACGCGAACAGCTCGCCGGTCCCGAGCGAGAAATAGCGCGGCGACTTGTCCGCCCCTTTTTTCGGCCATTCGTACCAGCCGTCGGCGGGGATGAGGGCGCGACGCCAGCGGAACGCCTCCCGGAAAAAAGGCTTGTCGAGCAAGGTTTCGGCGCGCGCGTTGATCTGGGGCTTGGCCTGAGGGCCCTTCGCCCAAGCGGGGAGCAGCCCCCACTTGAGGAGCGCCATGCGCCGCTCCGGCGCCGCGAACAGCACGGGCGCTTCCTGGCTCGGCGCCAGGTTGAACCGGGGCTTGAGGCCGGGAGCCGGAGCGGCCGCGAAGCGCGCGCCGACCGCTTTTGGCTCCGGCCCGACGGTGTAGCGGCTGCACATGGGCGCCATCCTACCACACGCGGGGCGCTTCTGCTAGAATGCAGGCCGATATGCCAGTCAAACCGTCGTTGTCCCGCCGTTCCAGCGGAGTCCTCCTGCACCCGACGTCCCTTCCCGGGGCGCGCGGCGGGACGATCGGCGCCGAAGCGCTGGGCTTCGTGGATTTTCTCGCGGACTGCGGCCAGTCGTGGTGGCAGATGCTGCCGGTGTGCCCGCCCGACGAGATCGGCTCTCCGTACGCCTCGCCTTCGAGCTTCGCCGGAAGCCCGGCCTTGATCGACACCGATATCCTCGCGGTGGAGGGTTTCCTTAAGAAAGCCGAGCTCGGCCAATCGAAGGAAAAGGCCCTGCGCGCCGCGTTCGCGTCGTTCCGCAAGCGCGCCGCGCGCGAGGACAAGGAGGATTTCGAGGCGTTCCGCGTCCGCGAGGCCTGGTGGCTCTCCGATCACGCCCTGTTCTTCGGCCTCAAGGACGCCCATCACGGCCGTCCCTGGACCGAGTGGGACGAGCGCCTGCGCCGACGGGACCCCGCGCGCCTGGCCGAGGCCCGCGCGAACCTGGCGGAGGAAATCCGTTATCACGAGTTCTCGCAGTGGCTGTTTTCGCGCCAGTGGCAGGCCGTCCGCCTCCACGCGGCCGCGCGCGGCGTCGGCCTGATGGGCGACGCGCCGATCTACGTGCGGCACGACAGCGTGGATTGCTGGGCCAATCAGGACCTATTCTTCTTGAACGAGGCCGGCGCGCCGACCGCGGTCGCGGGCGTGCCGCCCGACTATTTCTCGGCGGACGGCCAGCTGTGGGGCAATCCGCTGTATCGCTGGGACCGCCACCGGGAAACGGGCTTCGCGTGGTGGGTCGCGCGCCTGAAGGCCTGCGCGGAGCGCTTCGACGCGCTGCGCCTGGATCACTTCATCGGCTTCCGGAATTATTGGGAGATCCCGGCCGGCGAAACCACCGCGATCAAGGGACGCTGGGTCAACGCGCCCGGAGACGAGCTCTTCGAGACGGTGCTGCGCGAGGTCAAAGGCCTCGAGATCGTCGCCGAGGACCTCGGCGTGGCCACGCCGGAAGTGATCGCCTTGCGGGACAAGTTCAAGCTTCCCGGCATGCGCCTGGCGCAGTTCTCCTTCGGCGGAGCCGAGAAGGACTGGCCGGCGCATTGGCCCGAGCGCTGCGTCGGCTACACCGGCACGCACGACAACGACACGACGCGCGGCTGGTGGGAGGACGACGGCACGCTGAACGCCCAGCGCTCCGCCGCGCAGGCCGAGAAGGAGCGACGCGCGTTCCGCCGCGCCCTCGGCCGCGAGCCCGTGCTGCCGTCGTGGGACATGCTGAACCTCGTCTTCCGCTCGCCGGCGAACACCGTGATCGCCCCGATGGCGGACCTGCTGAACAGCGGCGGCGACGCGCGCATGAACCGGCCCGGCACCGTCGCCGACAACTGGCGCTGGCGCATGGAGCCCGGCATGCTGACGCCGCGCCTGGCCGGACGCCTGGCCCTGCTCACCGGCGCCAGCGGACGCGCGCCGGATCCGGAATGAGCGCCGGGCCCGTCGACCACAAGGCGTCGGCGCTGACCGACCTCGATCTGCATCTCTTCAACGAGGGCACGCACGTCCGCCTCTACGACAAGCTCGGCGCGCATCTCGAGACGCGGGGCGGCAAGGAAGGCACGCGCTTCGCCGTCTGGGCTCCGAACGCGAAGAAGGTCGCCGTCATCGGCGATTTCAACGGCTGGGCCAAGACCAAGCATCCGCTGAAGCCCCGCGCCTCGTCCGGCATCTGGGAGGGCTTCATCCCCGGCGTGGGCAAAGGCTCGATCTATAAATATTGGATCTCGTCGCACGTCAACGGCCACAAGGGCGAGAAGGCCGACCCGTACGGGTTCCGGCACGAGGAGCCGCCGCGCACCGCCTCCGTCGTCTGGGACCTCGGCTACAAGTGGGGCGACGCCGAATGGGTGAAGGGCCGCAAGAGCCGCAACGCGCTCGCGGCGCCGCAGTCGATCTACGAGGCGCACCTGGGCTCCTGGCGGCGCGTGCCCGAGGAAGGCGATCGCTCGCTGAACTACCGGGAGATCGCGCCGCTGCTCGCCGCGCACGTCAAGAAGCTCGGCTTCACGCACGTGGAGCTGATGCCCGTCATGGAGCACCCGTTCTACGGGTCTTGGGGCTATCAGACGACCGGCTACTTCGCTCCGACCTCGCGCTACGGCTCGGCGCAGGACTTCATGTTCCTCGTGGATCATCTCCACCAGGAAGGCGTCGGCGTGATCCTCGACTGGGTCCCGTCCCATTTCCCGGAGGACGCGCACGGCCTCGGCTTCTTCGACGGCACCGCGCTGTACGAGCACTCCGACCCGAAGCTCGGTTTCCACCCCGATTGGAAATCGGCGATTTACAACTACGGTCGAAACGAGGTGCGGGCCTTCCTCATCTCGAACGCGCTGTTCTGGCTCGAGAAGTTCCACGCCGACGGCATCCGCGTGGACGCGGTCGCCTCGATGCTGTATCTCGACTACTCGCGCGGCGAGGGTGAGTGGATCCCGAACAAGTTCGGCGGGCGGGAGAACCTCGAGGCGATCGATTTTCTGAAGAAGCTCAACGAGCAGATCTACCTGCATCACTCCGACGCGCAGACCGTCGCCGAGGAGTCCACCGCTTGGCCCGGCGTATCCAAGCCGACCTACACCGGCGGCCTCGGCTTCGGCCTCAAATGGGACATGGGCTGGATGCACGACACGCTCAAGTACATGCGCGAGGACCCGATCCACCGCAAGTACCATCAGAACGAGATCACCTTTCGCGCGATCTACCAGTTCCACGAGAACTTCGTGATGCCGCTGTCGCACGACGAGGTCGTGCACGGCAAGGGCGCCCTGCTGTCGCAGATGCCCGGAGACGACTGGCAGAAGTTCGCGAACCTGCGCCTGCTGTACGCCTGGCAGTGGGCGATGCCCGGCAAGAAGCTCCTGTTCATGGGCGGAGAGCTTGGCCAGCGGCAGGAGTGGGGGCATGACCGCTCCCTCGACTGGCACCTGCTTCAGCACGACAGCCACAAAGGAATCATGCGCTGGGTGGAACGCCTGAACCGGGTCTACCGCTCGGAGCCCGCGCTCCACGAGCGCGACTGCGACACGGCCGGCTTCGAGTGGGTGGACTCCTCGGACGCCGACAACTCCGTGCTGTCCTTCCTGAGAAAAGGCGCCTCGCCCGACGAAGAGGTGCTGTGCGTGTTCAACTTCACGCCGGTGCCGCGCCCGAACTACCGGGTCGGCGTAACGAGCCCCGGGTGGTGGGCCGAGATCGCCGACTCCGACGCCGTCGAGTTCGGCGGCGCCGGCGCGACGCTCGGCGGCGGGGCCAAGGCCGATAAGGAGCCGTGGCATGGCCGGCCTTATTCCGTCAAGCTGCAGCTGCCGCCGATGGCGGCCGTCTTCCTGAAGCGTCCCGCGAAATAGAGGCGACCGTGATTTGATATTCTCCCTGACCATGAAAAAAGCGCTCCTCGCCTCTTTGCTCGCCCTGGCCTCGGCCCTGACCGCGAGCGCCAGCATCAAGACCAGGGCCGTCGAGTATAAAGACGGGGACACGGTGCTCCAGGGCTGGGCGGCGTGGGAGGACGGCTTCAAGGACCAGCGTCCCGGCATCATCGTCGTGCACGAGTGGATGGGGCACGGTCCGTACGCCCGCCGCCGCGCCGAGCAGCTCGCCCGGCTCGGCTTCACCGCGTTCGCCGTCGACATGTACGGCAAGGGCGTGTACGCGAAGGACCACGAGGAAGCGGGCAAGCTGGCCGGCGCGTTCTTCGCCGACCGCGCCGCCATGCGCCGGCGCGCGCTCGCGGGACTCGAGCAGCTGCGGAAGCTGCCGTTCGTGGATCAGGACAAGCTCGGCGCCATCGGCTACTGCTTCGGCGGCACGACCGTGCTCGAGCTCGCGCGGGCCGGAACGGCGCTCAAGGGCGTCGTGAGCTTTCACGGCAACCTCGCCACGCCCGCGCCCGCGACGGAGAAGCCCAAGGCCGCCATCCTCGTGCTTCACGGCGCCGACGACGGCTTCGTCAACCCCGGCGTGCCCGCCTTCATGGAGGAGATGCGCGCGGCCAAGGCCGACTGGCAGGTCGTCCAATACGGCGGCGCGGTCCACAGCTTCACGGTTCCCGAGGCCGGCACCGACACGGCCAAGGGCATGGCGTATAACAAGGCCGCCGACCGCCGCTCGTGGGAAGCGATGCGGGCCTTCTTCGAAGAAATCTTTTCCGACAAGCCCGCCAAGTAAAAAAACGCCCGGTCCCGGGTCCTCTAGGCCCTAAGACCCCCGACGCGAGGCCGGAGTTGGCTTACAATAGTGTCATGAGCCAACGCCTCCGCCGGGCCGCCTGGATCGCCGCCGCCGCCGTCTTCTCCTCCACTCCGGTCCTCGCCCAGATCAAGCTGATGAGCGAGCCCGACAGCGAATGGGATTCGGCCGTGCCGTCGACCGATCCGGGCTCCACGCCGACCTCCCCGATCGGCCCGACGACGCCGGAAGGCGGCTTCTCCGCGCCCGAGCGCGTGATCTTCGGCGAGAAGATGCGCGAGCGCGTCCTCGACCAGCTCTGCCGCCAGATCAAGCTCCAGTACGACTACAATCTGCCGGGCGATTTCGGCGGCACCGGCGGCGGCGTCAAGCGCTGGCTCGCGCCGATGCCGGACGGGCGCCTGACGATCGTCGACGAGGAGCGCTTGAGCGTCGGCTACGGCCACGGATTCTCGAAGGTCATCAGCGAGGCGGCGGGCGCGTCGATCGGCCTCTGGGTCGGCGGGCGCATCGAGGGCTCCTCGATGGTGATCCGCCCCCTGGAAGGCAAGGCGACCTGCAAGGAGCTCGACCGGCTCATCGATCTTCGCGATATAAAGACCGTGTTGCCCTTCAAAGCATCGCGCATAAGCGCGATGCAGGTCGGCGAGCTGGGGCGCATGCCCTTCCGCCTGACCGTCGGCCACACCGAGTCGGTCTCCGACGCGCTCGCCGAGAACCTCAACGTCTCCCTTTCCTTCAACGGCACCGAGAGCGGCGCGGCGACGCTGACGGTCTATCGCCTCTCCGAGTCTCAACTGCGCTTCCGCTTTCGCGTCGACCGCGTGGAGATCCGGACGAAGGGCGGCCGCCTTGTCGAGACCATCCCGGCCATCCAGTTCGCCTCGCTTGGCGCGAATATTCTGGCCAAGTTCGTCGACCATGAGCTGGCCAAGCAACTCAACCGGTACACGGTCGCGGCGCTCGGCTTCTCCACCTCCCGCTCGCAGGGCAAGCGCGTCATGCTCGAGTACGTGGTGGACCCGCGCGACCCGGCGCAGGCCGAGGCCGTCGCGCAGGCGCTGCACGGGGACTTCCAGGGTCTCGTCAAGATGGGCTGGCGCATGGGCACACAGCAGTCCACGGACGAATCCACCGAGGCCGCCTATCTCCGCCTTCAGGCCGAGCACGACGCCCAGCTCGGGCCGGCGCAGTTCGCCGCGATCAACGCCTACACCGCGAAGGCCAAGTCCACCACGCTCAATCTGCCGTTCCTGACCTCGCAGAACTGGTCCAGCCTCCAGAGTGACGACAAGATGACCCGCTACACCGACGTGCAGGGGAACATCCATTTCGAGCGCGCGGAC
>JAHFCD010000525.1 GCA_023249695.1 Elusimicrobiota bacterium | reverse complement strand
ACCAGATCAGCCCCTTAATAATGGAGGCGAGCCCGCCGGCGCCGTCCTTGTCGAGGACCTTCACCGCGTACAGGCGCGCCTTCGGCGCCACGCCGACCACGCCCTTGCCGTCCAGGACGCCGGCGATCGTGCCGGCGACGTGCGTGCCGTGCTCGTTGTCGTCCATCGGAGGGAGCTTGGAGTCGAGCGCGTTGTAGCCGCCCGCGCAGTTGGCCTTCAGATCCGGGTGCGTGCAGTCGATGCCGGTGTCGATGACGGCCACCTTAACGCCTTCGCCCTTCGTGACGGCCCACGCGGCGGGAGCGTCCACGCGCGCGATGCCCCACGGGACCTCGGCGGCGTCCACGCCGGCGGGAAGCGCGTACTCCGGGCGCTTCGGCGGGGCGGAGACGGCCGGCAGCGCGGCGCGCACGGCCTCGAAGGAAGGGAAGGGCGCGCGGAACATCGGGGTCTCGAGCAGCCAGTTCCTATATATGTCCTCCTGGACCTCGAGCACCTCGGGCATGGAGGCGGCCTTTTCGGAGAAGGCCGAGAACATCTTGGTCTCGGGAAGCTCGGCGACCAAAGCGCCGATCTCGGAGAGGTCGTCGGCCTTGGTCGCGCCGAGGGACTTGAGGGCGGCCTCGCGCTGGGCGGGCGTCGTGCCGTCCTTGAACGCGATCAGATAGCGCTTGGCGCCCGCGGCGGACGCGCACACCGGCATCAGCGCGGCGAGAACCGACATCACGATCAGCTTTTGCATGACTCCTCCGAACGCTCTTTCCGTAACACCGTCGACATTTCGAAATCTAGCATAGTGCGGTCCAAAAGGCCTAGTCAAATTTAGGCCTTATAGGTCGCTATTTTTAGGCCCTACGGGCAAGCGCTTATTGACGGGCGGGGGAGCGCGGTCTATACTGAAGCCGATGACCAACCGCCCCGTCGCGCTCACGCTTATCTTCTGCGCCGCTCTCGCTCGCGCCCAGCCGGCCGCCGATCCGCCGCTCGTGGAATCCATCAAAATCGGCGACGCCGGGGGCTTGAGATCCCGCATCGCCGCCGGCGCGGACCTCGGCGCGAAGGACCAATACGGCTGGACCGCCGTGATGTGGGCCGCGGGCCACGCCGACGCGACGTCGCTCAAGGCGCTTCTCGACGCCGGCGCCGATCCCGCGCCGAAAGGCGCCGCCGACTACTCCGCGATCGTCGAGGCCGCGAAGGGCGGCAAGGCGGCGAACGTCCCCCTGCTCGCCGCGAAAGGCCTGGACTGCTCGGCGAAGGACGCGGCCGGCGTTCCCGCGCTCGCGTACGCGGCGACGATCTCGACCCCGACGGTCTCCGCGCTGCTGGCCTGCAAGGCCAAGGTCAACGCGCGCGACGGAAACGGCCTCACCGCCCTGATTCGCGCGGCCCAGCTCGGCCGGACGGAGGCCGTGAGCCGCCTTCTCGCCGGCGGCGCCAAGGTCGATCTGAAGGACAAGCTCGGCTACACGGCCCTGATGTGGGCCGCCCACGACGGCTGGGCGGACACCGTGAAGGTCCTGCTCGCGGCGAAGGCCGACCGGGCGCAGACCGCCGGCGACGGGCTCACCGCCCTCGCGATGGCGCGCGCGCGGGGGCACGCGGACGCCGCCGACCTCCTGAAATAACCTCATGATCCTCCGGCTCGCGACGGCGCTTCTCGCGGGCTTTTGCGCGGTGACCCACGCGGGCCCCCCCTCCCCCTTGATGGACCGGGCGACCGCGGCCGTTCGCTCGGGCGAGCGCGATAAGGGCCTCGAGCTCCTCGCCTTGGCGCGACGCGAGCAGGCGGGGCAGGAGCAGCGTGAGAACGTCGCCTTGCTGTACGCGGAGCTCAAGGAATACGGCGTCGCGCGGGCCCTGATGGAGGAGCTCATCGGCGAAGCGCCGAAAGACCCGCGGCTGCGGCAATATCTGGCGACCATCGTCGCGCGTGCCGGGGACCGCGGCGCGACCCTCGCCGCCCTCGGCGAGGCCCGCAAGCTGAAGCCGGAGGCGCTGACCCGCCGTAACATGGCGTTGCTGTATCAGGACTTCAAGGACTACGGCCCGGCGCGCGAGCTGTTCGACGGCCTTATAAAGGAATCCCCCCGCGACCTCGGCCTGCGGCTCGATCGCGCCTCGCTGGCCGCGCAGTCCGGAGACGTCGCCGAAGGCCTCGCGCAGCTCGAGGCGGCCGGCGCGCTGCGGCCGGACCCGCGGGAACGACAGCGCATGGCCGCGCTGTTCGAGGAGCTGCACGAGTTCGACCGCGCGCGCGCCCTGCTCGCGGACCTGATCAAAGAAGCGCCGGGCGACGCCCGCCTGCGCCTCAGCCAGGCCTCGCTCGCGGCGCGCGCGGGAGACC
>JAHFCD010000524.1 GCA_023249695.1 Elusimicrobiota bacterium | reverse complement strand
GGCGCGGCGCCGAAGAAGGCCGTCGCGGCCCTGCGCGCGCTGTACCCCGGCGTCGCGGTCGTCCTCGCCTTCGACGCGGCGGACATGAGCCACGACGCGGTGAGCGACGCCGTGTCCTGCGGCGCCGACGAGGTCCTGGCGAAATCCTGGCCCGACAAGAAGCTCGCGCCGCGCCTGGCCGCCCTGCGTGACCGCTCGCTCGCCGGCCGGTCGCGTGTCAGCGCCGACGGCGCGCTCAAGGCGGAGCGCCGCGCGCACCGCGCGTTCATCAAGTCCCGCGCGCTTTGGAAGGAGGTCGTCCTCGACGCGGGCGGCTTCGCGCTTCTGTGGCGGCTGCTCGAGCGCGAGGGCGAGGCCGTCTCGCGCGCGGAGCTCGGCGCGGCCCTCGCCGCGGCCGTCGGCCGCGAGCTCGAGACGGTCACCGTCACGCGCCGCCTCGCGGCCCTCAAGAAGGCGCTCGCGGACTGGGGCGGCCGCATCGAGACGGCGCGCGGCGGGGTTTACTTGCTGGCGTCGGCGTCGCGCCGCCCGTCGACGACGTAAGCCGACCCCGGTTTTCGTCCGGGAACCTGAGCGCGCTCCTCCGGCTTCCAACGCTGGAAGCAATATCCCTAGGCGCTCCGCACTTGATTACTCGGGCTTCTCGAGGTACGTCTGGAACAGCCGCTCGAGCTTGTTGAGAGAGCGAGTCATGAAGCCGGCGTCGGACAGGCAGAAGCAGTCGAGGCCGATGACGGCGTTGAGGCTGGCGTCTTCGAGGGAAGGAATGGTGCGCAGGCGGTCGGTGAAGGCGCGATTGACGAGCGTGATGGCGCCGTAGATCGCCTCGAGCCCCTTTAAAGTCCAGTCGGCGGCGAGCCCCTTGCGGCCTCGAAAAAACTGCGCGAGGAGATACATCGAGACCGCGCGGTAGCGGCCCTCCTCCAGCTCCGAGAACGGCAGATGGGTCATCACCATCGGCCGCATCTTGTCGAGGATCGGGCAGCCGCTCGTGGACATGACCACGCCGAAGAGGGAGCTGACCGCTTTCTGGAGGCTCAAGCGCTTGCGATACTCTCGTCCCGACGTGAGCACCTCGACGTCGACCTCCTCGAACGAGAGCCGGTCGACGAAGCGATCGATCATGGGCGCCAGATTGCGGGCGACGGGGCAATGCGGGCTGTCGGACTCGTTGAGCGGGCAGTTCGGGCACTTATTGTTGGCGAGCCGGGTCCACTCCGGGGGGGCCGCGGCGGCTTCCGGCTGGAACGCGAGGGTTGCGGGGTCGAGGCGCAGGTCAAACGACTCGACCGCGCCGTCCGGGAAGCGGATCCGGTAATCGATGTCCACCCGGTGGTCAGTCCTTGCGGCGATCCACGACGAACGCCGAACCCGGCTTGCCCTTCGCGACCTTCTTGAGCTCGGCGCCGAGATGCGCGACCTGCGCGAAGCCCGCGAGCTTGCGGTCGCGGTTGTGGCAGATGCCGATGGCCACCGACAGCAGCGGGAACTCCTTCAGGTTGCCCTGGCGGTCCTTCGCGACGATCACGCCGCGCGCCCGATCCTCCTCGCTATAGAAGGAAGGCGCGACCGCGTCGAAGGCGTCGCAGATGAGCTGCGCGAGGCTCTCCATTTTCTCCGGCGTCGAGAGCACGATGAAGTCGTCGCCGCCGATGTGGCCGACGAACTCCGCGCCGGCCCCGCCGCGGAGCTGATCGACGAGCACGCGCGAAAGGCCCTTGAGCACGCGGTCGCCCTCGTCGTAGCCGTACGCGTCGTTGTACGCCTTGAACTGGTTGAGGTCGACGTACAGCACGGCGAACTGGCGGCCCTCGGCGACGGCGCGCTCGATGCGCGTTTCGATCGAGAGGTTTCCGGGCAGGCGGGTCAGCGGGTTCGCGTCGATGCCTTGGCGGCTGCGCTTGAGGATCATGCGGATGCGGGCCAGGAGCTCGCGCACGTCGACGGGCTTCGTGATGAAATCGTCGGCGCCGAGGTCGAGGCCGGCGACCTTGCTGTCGCGCGTGCCCGAGGCGGAGAGGATGATGACCGGGAGGTTCTCGAGGAGCGGGTCCTCGCGCAGCGCCTGGCAGACCTGGAACCCGGTCATGCGCGGCATCTTGAGGTCGAGCACCGCGATGTCCGGCGGGCTCGCGCGGATGGCCTCGAGCGCCGATTGGCCGTCGCCGACGGCGGTCACGACGAAGCCCTCCCGCTCAAGGGTTTCCTTGAGGGCTTGGAGAAGATCGGGCAGGTCGTCCGCGATGAGAATCGTCGCGGGACCGCGCTCGAGCGCGGAGCCGTTCATTCCGGAAGGATAGCTCTTTGTTGTTTGATAGGCTATGGCCATGAGAAAAGCCCTCGTCGCCGCGC
>JAHFCD010000062.1 GCA_023249695.1 Elusimicrobiota bacterium | reverse complement strand
TCCGATGGGAATGCCGCAAAGCGCCCACAAACGGTCGCTGACGGCGTTCCCGCCCGACGGATGGAAGAGCATCACGACGCTGACCAGGACCATGGCCGCGCCGCAAATCCCGATGAAAAGCCAAAAGAGCAGGCCGAAGACGGCCTGCCCCTTCGACAGATGGTAGTCGACCGGCTCCGGCGCGGAAGGCTCAGCGCTTATTTTTGTTTCCCCACAGCGGGCGCCGGGCGTCCGGAGCCAGCGCGAACAGATAGCGGTAACGCTCGGGGATTCGCGCGAGATTCCGCTTCGCGATGACCACGCTCGGAAAAACGTCGGCCAGGTTCGGATCGCGAAACCAGGAGCGCGTGAACACGAACATCAGAAGCGGCCGCGGCTCCGGAGAATGATTGGGCAAGCCGCAGTGGAAGGTGCGGAAATCGAAAAGGAACGACCTCCCGAAGTCCCCGGCCATGTGCTCGACGGGGAATTTCCGGTGAAGCTCCCTCGCTCCGGGGGGCCGGGCGCGAAGCGCGGTCCGGTGCGAGCCGGGCCAAATGGCGGTGGGGCCGTTGGTCTCGTCCACGTCGCAGAGCGGAACGCATAGCGTGACGGCGTAAGGAGGGATGTCAGCCAGGTCGCCGTGAAAAGGGCGCTTCGTCTTGCCGATCGTCCGGTCGAAGCGCACGGGTCCGTCGATGTGCTGATGCTGCCGGTAGGCCCCGGGCCGCGCGATGACGGCCTCGAGGCTTCCGATGTTGTGGGCGGCTCCCAGCAAGGACGCGATGATCTCGAGGAGCTTGGGGTTCGCGTAGAACGCCCGCGCCAGGAACGGCCCCTCGAACGGCAGGACCGCGGCGTAGCGTCCGCCGATGTCGCGCACGAGCCCGCGCTCGCGCAGCTCTCCCGCGTCGTGCCGGCGCATCACGTCCCGGCGCGCCTTCTTCAGCAGGGGCAGGGGAAAAAGATTCTCGAACGCGACCGCGCCGTCGCGCCGCATCCCGGAGCGGACCTTCCGCAGGGTGTTCGCGGACAGCCCCTTGCCGTCCTTCTTCGAGAATTCGATGGTCGAGATCATCAGCCGATTATAAAAGAAAAGCCCTCCATCGCTGGAGGACTTCACGCCGCGGCGCGGCGGCCTTACTTCTTGACGGCCAGGAACGCGGCGCGCTCGGCGGCATACGCCCGCGCCGCTTCCGCGCCGTCCTCGACGGCCACGTCGAGGCCGCCGGTCGGGGCCGGGGACGCCGCCAGGGTCACCACCGGCCAACGCGGCAGGTCCTCGAGCTCGAGCTGCACGCCGACGCCCGGGTCGACCGTCAGCTTCACGGCCTTGCCCCGCGCCTCTTGAAGCTTGATCCACGGACGCGCGAGCGCCAGAAAAGCGTCGTCGGCCAGGAAGTCCTCGTCCACGTGCAGCGACAGCGGCGCCTCGCGGCACGCGCTCAGGCTGCGGCAAAGATTGAACGGCTCGGGAGACACGCCCGGGAGCCGGTCGGCCAGACGCTTGCGTCCGTTGCCCTTGTCGGCCGCCACGGCGTCGCGCAGCTCCTCGGCGCCGCCCATCACGGCCTGGCGCACCGTCGACGCGCGGCCCTGGCGCAGCTTGGCGAGCATCACGGCCAACGCCTGCTCCGATGAGCGCGGAGCGGTCTTCGCGGGAGGGCCCGCGAAGGCGGCGCCGGCCGTCAGCAGCAGCACACTGAGGATCATGCCCACAGTGTAATAGGAGATTGTTTCGGAATCAAGTGCCGGAAAGCGCGCCGTGCAGCGCTTCCTCGAAGGCGGCGATGAAGGACCCCGCGGTCGGATAATCGGCTCGCCGCCCGCTCCACCGCCCCGCGAGCACGCGGAACGCCGCCGACGACTCGTCGACCTGCACGCGCACGCGATGCCCCCGAATGAGGCAGGAAGGCGGCGCATGAGGCTCGTTCTGCTCGAGCTGCAGGTCGCCCTCGCCGATATCGTGCCGGCGAAGCATGATGAGCGCGGACTCGCACAGGCGGGATTCGAGCCGTTCGCTGGAGAAGGTCATGCGGTGAAGTCTAGCAAACCCGGCATTCCTCGACGACAATGAAGGATCGCCCGTGAAATTGGTGTAAAATGCCGCCGATGAATAAGCGCACTCCTCGATTCCCGCTCGCATTGCTGCTCGCCGTGATATTCAGCGCCTGCTCCCACACTCTCAAGAAAAAAGACTGGACGGCCGCCCCCGCCGAGGCCGACGAGGCGGCATGCGAGGCGCACGGCGGAAAACTCATCAAGCTCGCCGATTTCGAGCCCCCGACCTGCGTGACGCCCTTCCCCGATGGAGGGAAGCCCTGCGCGGACGGCTCCGAATGCGTCGGCGGGTGCTATTACTATTCAACCCCCCATCCGACGGAACCTCCCAAGAAAAAGAAGGGCGTATGCCAGAGAAACAATTATTTCCGGGAGTGTTATCGGGAAGTCAAAGACGACGTGATCGAGCCGGGCAGCCATTGCCCCGCGTGAATATCGGAACAGCCGCCGGCTAGTCGCTGAGCGCGCCGAACTTACCGCCGTTGAAGTCCTCGATCGCCTCGTTGATCTCGTCGACGCTGTTCATCACGAACGGGCCGTAATGAACCAGGGGCTCGTCGATCGGCGCCCCGCTCAGGAACATCACGATCGAGTCCGCCGACGACTCGACGACCACCTCGTCCCCGTCGTTGCGGAACAGCACGCACTCCCCCGCCGAGAGGGCCGCCGAGCCGTTCGTCTTGACCGTCCCGGTCAGAACGAGCAGGGCCGTGTTGTAGTCTTTCGGCGTCGGCAGCCGAACCCGCGCCTCGGGCTTCAGGCGCAGGTCGAGCATCTGGACCGGCGTGAAGGTCCGCGCCGGGCCCTGGACCCCTTCGTAAGCGCCGGCGATCACGCGCACGAGGCCCTTGCCCCCGGCGAGAGGAGCCGCGGCGATGATCCCGTCGGTCAGGGCTTGGTAGTGCGGCGCGGCGAGCTTGTTCTTGCGCGGCAGGTTCACCCAGATCTGGATAAAATGCATCACTCCCCCGGCCTTCGCGAAGCCCTCCTCGTGATACTCGTTATGAAGGATGCCCTTGCCGGCCGTCATCCACTGGACCTCGTTCGGACGGATCACGCCGCCGTTGCCGGCGCTGTCGCGATGCGCGACGGCGCCCTCGAAGGCGATCGAGACCGTCTCGAAGCCGCGGTGCGGGTGCGTGCCGACGCCCCGGCGCCGGCCGGTCGGCTCGAAAAGCTCGGGCTTCTGGTAGTCCATCAGGAAGAACGGGCTCATGCGCTTCTGGAAGTCCGTCGCCCCCGGGAAGTAGTTGCTGACGTGAAAGCCGTCGCCCACCCAGTGCTCGGGCGCGCCGCGGAAGACCTTCTCGATCGATCGTTTCATAATGCCTCCAATTGTTTCGATATCGAAATGTATGGAACAAAAAAATCAGCCTCGGCCGGCCGCGACTCCAAGCTTCCGGCACAGGCGCCGGAGCTCCTCCTGCTCTTGATCCGTCAGTCCGCCGAACAGCTTGGCCACGGCCTTCGCGTGGCCCGGAAAGATCTCCTCGATGAGCTTGCGGCCCTTGCTCGTCAGCGCCACCCGCACGAAACGCTTATCCTCCTCCGTCCGCTGCCGCACGACCAACTCGCGTTTTTCCAGGCCTTCCACGACGGAAGTCACGCTCGCTCCGCTGCGCAGCAGCTTCGCGGCCAGTTCCCCTTGGTACAGCGGTCCCAAGTGCAGCAGAACTTCCAGAATCCCGAATTGGCTCCCCGTGAGGCGCTTTTTCGAGATCCACCGCTGAAGATCCGCCGCGACCGCGTCCGATGCGCGCATCAGGTTGATGAGCGCGTTGAGCGCCCGGACTTCCGCGTCGCTGCCTCGGTATTTAGTCGCCATATTTAGATATCTAAATAGTATCAGGCGCCGGGAGATTTGTCAAGGGCATCACCCGCCCCGCCGCGTTGACATCGCGCGCGCGGAGAGGTATTAGTACACCTATGAAAATCCGAGTCCTGGTCGGCACCAAGAAGGGCGCGTTCATCCTGACGTCGGACGGCAAGCGCAAGGCGTGGAAGGTCGTCGGGCCGCTCTTCCACGGCTGGGAGGTCTACCACATGGCCGGCTCTCCCGCCGACCCGAACCGGATCTACGCGTCGCAGACCAGCGGCTGGTTCGGGCAGGTGATCCAGCGCTCCTCCGACGGCGGCAAGACCTGGGAGACGCCCGGCGGCGGCCCCAAGATGGGACCCGACGGCATGCCCCACGGCGAGAGCAACAAGTTCGTCTACGAGGGCAAGGTCGGAGAGCACCTCCACTACGACAACTCGATGAAGCCCTGGGAGTTCAAGCGCGTCTGGCATCTGGAGCCGTCGCTCGACGATCCGGACTCCTGCTACGCGGGCGTCGAGGACGCCGCGCTCTTCAAGACGTCCGACGGCGGCCGCACCTGGAAGGAGCTGCCCGCGCTGCGCCAGCACGCGACCGCCCCCAAGTGGATGCCGGGCGCCGGCGGCATGTGCCTGCACACGATCGTGCTCGATAAAATGGTCCCGGGCCGCATCTTCGTCGCGATCTCCGCGGCGGGCGCCTTCCGCTCCGACGACGCCGGCCGGAGCTGGCGGCCCATCAACAAGGGCCTGACCAACGACTACCTGCCCGACAAGAACGCCGAGGTCGGCTACTGCGTCCATCGCATCGCGCAGCATCCGGCGAAGCCCGAGACGCTCTACATGCAGCTCCACGGCGGCGTGCTCAAGACCGAGAACGGCGGCGACCAGTGGAAGAACATCGAGAAGGGCCTGCCCAACAACTTCGGCTTCCCCATCGCGATCGACACCAACGAGCCCGACACGGTCTTCGTCGTTCCGATCGACCCGATGAAGGGACGCGTCCCGCCCGAGGGCAAGCTGCGCGTGTACCGCACCAAGGACGGCGGCCGCACCTGGAAGCCGATGACGAAAGGCCTCCCCCAGGAGAACTGCTACGTCGACGTGCTGCGCGACGCGATGGCGGTCGACGCGATGGATCCCTGCGGCGTCTATTTCGGGACGTCGGGCGGCCAGGTGTACCACTCGGCGGACGGCGGGGCTTCTTGGAAGCCGATCGTGCGGGATCTTCCGTACGTGCTGTCGGTCTCCGTCCAGACGATCAAATAGCGATGGTCCGAGTGATCGTGCCCTCGTTCTTGCGGACCTTGGCCCGGATCACGGGCGAGGTGGAGCTCGAGGTCGCGTCGCCCGTGACGCCGCGCTCGGTGCTCGACGCCCTCGAGGCCAAGCACCCCGCGCTGTGCGGCACCATCCGCGACCACGTCACGAAGGAGCGCCGCCCGCTCGTGCGCTTCTACGCCTGCTCCGAGGACTTATCCAATGAGCCGATGGAAGCGCCTCTGCCGTCCGCTGTGGCCGCCGGCGACGAGCCGTTCCTCGTCGTCGCCTCGATCGCGGGGGGCTGAGCGATGAGACGGATCAGGCCTTCTTCACGAAGCAGGCTTTCAAGAAGACGGTGATCCCGTCGATCTTGCACGTCAGCTCGTGGTCGCCCTCCACCAAACGGATGGGCTTCGACTTCGTCCCGACCTTCAGCGTCTGAGTGGATCCCTTCAGCGGGAGGTCCTTGATCAAGGTCACGATGTCGCCGTCCGCGAGCGCGTTGCCGTTGGCGTCCTTGACCTCGCGCGGGCCCGCCGGCGCAGCAGGCGCGGCGTCGCGCTCCCATTCGTGGCCGCAGGTGGAACACTCCCATCGCGCCGGAGATTCCAGGATGTCGTCCATCTCGCACATCGGGCAGGCGATCTTTTCCATGCCCCGATTATATCCAATGCGAGGCCGGCCCTCAGGGCCGAAAACCCTCGTCGACGGCCCCGAGCCGCCGCAGCTCCTCGGCGTCCTTGGAGCGCTCGTACCGGAAGGCCGCCTCGATGTCGTCCGGACCGATCGACGGGTAGCGCGCCCGATCGTAGACGACGCGCATGTCCGGGCCGTGGAGCAGCAGGGCCGCCATGCCGGCCGCCAGGAAATCGTCGAGCATGGCCTTGGCGGCGGGGCCGCGGTCCGAATCCGGGTTCGCCAGGTTTATCACCAGCACCGGCAGCCGGTAGCCGCCGACGGGGATCGTGCCGCTCTCGGTCACGACCATCCCGACGCGGTCGGGCCGGCACTCCTCGGACAGGCTTTCATGTTCGAGCCAGTAGCACGCGTACCGGCTGCAGACCTCGGGCTGGCCGAGATCATGGACCGTGCAGCCGCCGGGACCGAGGAGGCGGCACCATACGCCGGCGGGCTTGTCCAACGAAGCTGTAGAAAAATCGGTTTCATGCTCTTCCGCCGTAATTCTCGCGCAGTTATTGGCTGAGGACGCCGCTGTCAGCGCCATTCGCGCTGCCCGGCGATTTTAGCCCTCCCGGAATCTTCGAATGATTATGCGGCGTATTTGCGGCCTTTGCCAGCCCCTTCTCAGCCCGCCCCGGCCCATTCAAATCTCTGGACCTTCCCGAGGTTGTGGACAAGTCCGTAGAGAAGCCACTGGATGTTCACCTTGCCCTTGCCGCGCAGCGTGAAGCGGTCGAGGCCGAGCATGTGGCGAAGATTGGCGAACACCGGCTCGACGATCCCCATGCGCATTCCGTACAGAAAGCGCCCGACCTCGCTCTCCAACTTCTTGATCATCTTTTTCGAGAAGGTCTCCTGCTCCCAGCGCCCTTCCACCTTGAACACGGTCCGCGCCGGCGAGTGCGGCTTGCGCAAGCACGCCGACCGGAGTTCGCAGACCCGACAGTCCGTCTTCTTGGCCATGTATTGCGTGCCGTGGTAGCCGTTCGCGGTCTTGAAATTGCTGTCTTTGACGTACAGCTCCTTGCCGGCCGGGCAGACGAGCTTCCCTTTCTTCGGGTCCAGGATGAACTCGTCCGCCGAGAAGAACCGCTTCTTGTAGCCGTTGCGCCCGATGAGCGCCTTGAAGCTTCTGTGCTGTTGCGCGCCCGCAAACGCCGAGTCTCGTTTTCGGAAGAGCTTGTCGGGCACGTAGCCGTCGATCTTCTTCTCGGAAAGCATCTTCATGCTTTCTTCCGTGTGGAACCCGCTGTCGGCGCAGACCTTCGCCTTCTTGAAGATGTTCTTCACCTTAAGCTTCTTGAACGTCTCGCGCACCTGCTCCAGCATCGGCCCGAAGGTGACCGCCTCGTCGGCCTTGCCAAACACCTCTGCCCCCACGATGACCTGATGCTTGGAATCGACCATCGCCAGGCCGTTGTAGCCCTGGATCACGCCGCGGCTCGACGCCATCTTGGCGGAATCCTCGTCCGTCATCGAACTCTTCACCGGCTTGCCGCTCGAACCGAGCTTGTCCTTGGGGTTTTCGCGCAGCCAGGCGTCGATCTTGGCCGTCTTCGCCTTGAAGCCCTCAATCGCCTTCTCTTCCTTCGCCCGTTTCCCCGGGACGGACTCCGGCAGACCGTTCTTGTCCATCGTCCGGTGCTGGGCCACGAGCTTCGCAACCGACGCCCGGAACTTGTCGCGCTTATCCTCGAACTCAGCGCGCGTCCCGCTCCACTCCTTCGACGCGTTCGATGAGAACTTGCAGCCGTCGATGGCGAACATCTCCTTGCCGATCAGGTTTAACTCGTCGCAATACAGCAGAACGCCGACAAAGAGGTCCATCATCGCCGGGCCCAGCTCCCGAATGAACTGCGCGATCGTCGTAAAATGCGGACGCGTGTTGGCCGAGAGGGCCATCATCACGACGTTCTCTTGGCACACAGCCTCGATCTCCCGGCTCGAGATAATGCCCCGCGCGTAGGCGCACAGCACGATCTTGAGCATCACCCGGGGGTTGTAGGCCGGAGCTCCCGCGTCGTCGTTGGTGCGCATCTCGTCGAGGATCGAGAAATCCAGCTTTTCGTCGATGACGAAATTGACCGCGTGCTCGAAACTCCCAGGGAGGATCTGCTTCTCAAAGGAGATCGCAATGAACTGACCTTGCCCGTAATCCGTGGGCTTGTAGCGCGCCATCGAGGAGGCCTCCTTGGTAGAACGGCCTCATTTTAACGGTTACGCGGGCGCAGGGGGGATTTTCCTACAGCTTCAACGCAGACGCTGTGCCGCGCGCGAAGCGCGGCGGCACAAGCGAATGGTTAGGTTGCGTCTAAGTGTACCCGGCTAATCGAACTTGCGCCAGGCAGGTCAGAAGGAGGGTTGTTAGGTGCTGACCTGGTTATCTTTAAAGAGGAACTTCACGACGATGATGCACATCCCGATAATCTGCAGAAAATTCTCGCCAACCACCAATGAGATGAGAATGGGATACTTTTCGAAGTCGAGGCATCCCTTGCCGATGGCGATGGTCAATCCCATCTGAAATAGAATCATCATTGCCATCGCGCCCATCAAGAACCATGACCAGTTCCTCCTCAGACCGAAGTAATCGTGACGCCCACGATTATCGATGAGTTCCTTGGTCAGAGTATCAACGGACGGCGGGGTGGGCGACGACATGCAGTTAGTAACCGCCGTCGGCGATATTCTTGCGTCGATAACGGATTAGATCTTCCGATACACCAAAAAGCTTGGCCGCATCATGGTCGGACTTATCCAAATGCTGATCCAAAAGATTCTTTGGAACCAAGAGATTGGCGGCAAAGCAGTTCGCTTCGGTCTCTATCACATCTTCATTGGCGCGCCCTAGTGGGGTTCTGTAGAGAATGGCGTACTTATCTTCTCTCACGTGCTCCTTATGCAGAAGCCAATGACCCAGTTCATGGGCAATTGTGAAGGCCTGCCTTGC
>JAHFCD010000523.1 GCA_023249695.1 Elusimicrobiota bacterium | reverse complement strand
TGCGCCAGCCGCGGCCGGCGCCGGTGGCGAGCGCGGCGGCCGCCAGCCCGGCGGCGACGAGGAGGAACGCGCGGAGCCAGCCCTCGCGCTCCGGCGCCTTCCACGAGGCCGCGAGCGAGGCGCACGCGAGCGCCGCCGACCAGCGCGCGAGCACGGGCAGGCCCGCGAGCGGCTGGGACGAGACGACAGTCGAGAGAAGGGCCCAGGCGAGCCAGGGAAGCCACGCCGCCGCGGGGCCGAGGACCGGGCGCTCGAGCCAGACGGCGGCCCAGGCGGCGGCCGCCGCGGCCGCGAATAGACGCGGATCGCGCAGGCCGCCGAGCGCCAGGCTGAAGGCGAGGAGCCGGACCGTCCAGGACGCGCGCGCGGAGATCATCGGCGAGGGGCTTACGGGCGGCGTTCGTGCTTCGGCGCGGGGGCGAGCAGCGGCTTGGGCTCGGGGCGCGGCGAGTCGCGCACGCCCTGCTTCTTGAGCCAGTACTCCATCTTCGGCACCTGCCAGCTGTAGTCCACCGGGCCGCCGCCGACCTGCTTCAGGGGAAGAATCTTTTCGCCGAGCCAGGAGAGATCGGCGGCGTCGGGCTTCAGCGAGTCGAGGATTCGCGGCCGGAGGACCGCGGCGCCCCAGTCGGGAAACCACGGCGTGCCGGCCTCGGGCAGGCATTCGGCGTACGGCACGAGCCGTCCGTCCGCCGCCTCCCGGAACGCGCGGCGCGGGTTCCAGCGGTCGTACGGCGACACGGTCGCGGCGGAGTCGAGGTCGGGCGAGTCGAGCAAAGCCGCCACCCCCGCGTCGATCAAGGAGGTGTTGACCGCGCCGGTGTTGGCGAACAGGAGGACGAGGAGCTCGAGCTCGCCCTTCTCCGATTTGAGGTCGTCGACGATCTGCCGGTAGCCCGACAGCACGCGCGCGGTGTCGGTCGGACGCGGAGCGTCCTCCGCTGAATGCGGGGGATCGATGACGATCGCGCCGAGCTGAACGGCGATGCGGCGGACCGGATCGGACGTCGTCTGCGCGTACAGGCGGCGGGCTTGCTCGGAGCCCTTCGCCGCGAGCAGCGGGTAGGCCGCGAGGGGGCGGCCGAGGATCTCCGCCTCGTTGCCGGGGAAATCGATGCTGTCGTCGGGATCGACGAGGAGCGCGCAGATCATGACGCCCGGGCCTCCAGCGTTTCGACGGCGTCGAACGCGGCGGCGACGGTGGCGTCCCACGAGTGGCGTTCGACGGTGCGCACGCCTTCGGCGATCAGGCGCAGGGACAGGCCGGGGGTCGTGTTCAGGGTGATGATGTGCTCGGCCAGGCCCGCGGCGTCGCCGGGCGCGAAGAGCAGCCCATTCTCGCCGTCGCGGATGAACTCGGGTAGGGCGCCGGCCCGCACGCCGAGCACGGGGCAGCCCTCGGACAGCGCGTGAAGCGCGAGCGACGGGAAGCCCTGCCGCCCCGTGGGCTCCACGAACGCCTTCGCGGAGCGGAAGTACTCCATCTTCTTCGGGTGCGGGAGCTCGCCGAGGAAGGACACGCGGTCGCCCAGGACCAGGGCCTGCGCGCGCTCCTTCAGCGCGGGGAGGGCCGGGCCGTCGCCGATCACGGTGACGTGGACGTCCATGCGCAGGCGCGAGACGCCGGACAAGATCGTCTCGAAGCCGGAGAGCGACGCCGCGTCGATGACCCCCGCGGTCACGAGCGGGAAGCCCCGCGCGCGCGTCGCGCGCACGGTCACGAGCGCGATCTGCTGGGCGAAGATCTGGTCGTAGGCGTAGGGGATCACGCGCATGCGATTTTCCGGCACGCCCCACGCGGCGACCAGGCCGGCCATGTGGCGGCTGGGCAGCAGCAGGAGCTTCGCCGCGGTCGCCAGGCGCTTGACCTCGGCCAGGGAATCCGGCGAGGCGCCGGCGTAGGATTCGATCAGGCGCAGCACCGTCGCCTTGCCCGCCGCTTTCGCCGCGATGAGCGCGGCGGGCTGCAGGCTGTTGATGATGACGACGTCGCAGTCGCTCGCGAAGCCCTGGGCCGCGAGCAGCTCGGCGGCCGCCTCGGCCGGACCGTTGGGCGCCATCTGCATCTTCGCGGTATGACCGCGGGCGGCGGAGCGTTTGACGATCTCCCGGCAGAACGCGTCCTCGCCGTTGGGGGAGGTCGGGTCGGGAATGAGGAGCAGGCGCAAAATCAGCTCCGCACGGCCGCGGCCGAGGTGGCGCGCAGGATCGTCGCGGGGAGCTGACCCATCGAGTGCTCGAAGCGCTGGGCCGGGCGTCCCGCGTTGAACGGGATGTTGAGGGTTTTGCGCACCTCGCGTTCGACCTGATCGCGCAGGCTCACCAGCTTCGCCGCGCTCAGGTGATCGGTGTAGACGTAGGCCTTGT
>JAHFCD010000522.1 GCA_023249695.1 Elusimicrobiota bacterium | reverse complement strand
GTCCCGCCGTTCGCCAAGGCCGCGAAGATCAACTATCCGGTCCTCCTCAACGGCGGCGAGGTCGCCCCGAAAGGCTGGGTCGTGCCGGGGCTGCCGACCGCCTACCTGATCGGCCGGGACGGCAAGGTGGTGTCGCGGCAGTTCGGCTCGAAGTCGCTCGCGAAGCTCACCGCGGACGTCGAAGCCGCCCTTGCGAAGTAGTAGGATAATCCGATGAGCGCGCTCACGATCAGCGTCGTCGTCCCCGCGTACAACGAGGCCGAGGCCATCGGCCCGGTGATGGCCGACCTGCACGCGGCGCTGAAAAAACGGGGCGGGGAGTTCGAGATCCTCGTCGTCGACGACGGCTCCTCCGACGGCACCGCGCAGGCGGTCGATCCCGCGCACGCGCGCGTGATCTCGCACCCGACGAACGGCGGCTACGGGCGCGCCCTGCTGACCGGCATCGAGGCCGCCCGGCACGAGTGGGTGCTGATGATCGACGCCGACGGCTCCTACCCGCCCTCCGAGATCCTGAAGCTGCTCGACTACGCGCCCGCCTTCGACCTCGTCATCGGCGCGCGCGAAGGCGCCCACTTCTGGGGCACGCCGACGAAGGCATTCCTGCGCTGGGTGTACCTGCGCCTGGCGAGCTTCGTCGTCGGCACGCGCGTGCCCGACGCGAACTCCGGCCTGCGCCTCGTGCGCAAATCCCTGGTGGACCAGCGCGCGCTCGTGCGCTGCCTCGGCTACTCGTTCACGACGACGATGACGCTCTCCTTCTTGATGCAGGGCCGCTTCGTCAAGAACATGCCGATCGAATTCCGCGCGCGCACCGGCGGCCACTCGAAGGTCAAGCCCTTCCGCGACATCCTGCGCACGCTTCAGCTCATGACGCAGGTCATGATCATCTACAACCCGCTCAAGCTGTTCGTGACCTTCGCCCTGCTGCTCCTGCTGAAGGCCGCGGTCCTGGTCGCGCTGGCCGTGAATTTCGGCGCGCCGCTGCTGATCCTGTGCGCGGCGATCGCCTCGTTCGGCGCGCTGTTCGCCTTCACCGCCGGCTGCGTGCTCGACTCGATACGCATGCACGGGCAGTGGCGCCCGTAGCGGAGCGCGCGTGAACCTCGTCGTCGGCTCGGGACCTTCCGGCGTCGCCGCGGCCTCGGCCCTCCTCGACGCGGGCAAGCGCGTGGCCATGCTCGATATCGGGCGCGAGCTCGAACAAAAACAGCGCCGCGCCGAACCCGCGGGCGACGATCCCGCGCGGAAGCTGGCCTTCGGCTCGTCCTACCCCTATCTCTCGGATCGCGAAGCCGGCCTGATCCAGAAGGGCACGAGGTGCCTCGCCTCCGGGGGCAAGGGCGGCCTGTCGGCGGTGTGGGGCGCGTCGGTCCTGCCGTTTCCCGACGACGAGATCGCGGACTGGCCTTTCCCGGCCGCGAATCTCCACGCGCACTACAAGAAAGCGGCCGCGCTGCTGGGCATCGCCGGAGGCGTCGACGCGCTCGCGGCCCGATTCCCTTTTTACCATCCGCCGCTTCCGCCCCTGCGGCCGTCGCTTCAGGCCCAATCCGTTCTGGCCCATTGGAACGCGAACGAGGCGGCGCTCAAGGCCCGGGGCTTCTCGTTCGGACGGGCCCGCCATGCCGTCGATTCGCCGGCCTGCCAGTACGACGGCACGTGCCTGGCCGGCTGCGAGCGCGGCGCGATCTGGAACGCGGCCCAGGCCGTCGAAGCGCTCCGCCGGCGCCCGGGCTTCGAGTACCGCGCCGGCGCGCGGGTGCTCGCGATCGAAGAGCGCCCCGGCGGCGTGCGACTTCACGCCGCCCTCGAGGGCCGTTCGCGGACGGTCTTCGACGGCGATCAGGTTTTTCTCGCGTGCGGCCCCTTGGCCACGGCGCGGCTCGTGTGCGGATCCTTCGGCGCACCCGCCGAGGGCCTGCCCCTGCTGTCGCAGCCCTACTTCGTGCTGCCGCTTCTGCTCGACCGGGGCGTCCCGGGAGCGCCCGAGGAACGCCTGCACACCTTGGCCCAGCTCTATCTGGAGCTCGACGACCGGGAGCTCTCCAAACACCTCGTGCACCTCCAGATCTACGGCCACAACGAGGTCATCGCCGACCGCCTCGAGAACGCCGCGATCTGGGCCGGCCCGCTCGCGGGCGCCGTCCAGCGCCATTTCGCCCCGCGCCTGCTCGCGATTCAAGGCTACCTGCACTCGGAGGAGGGCGCGCCGGTCACGATCGCGGCCGCCGGCCGCGGCGAGGACTGCCGGCTGACCGTCCGCGCCGGCGACCGCGCGGCGACGAAGGCCGCCGTCAGGGGCGTCGCGGCCAAGATCGCGCGTCATTCCGCGGAGCTTGGCTTCAAGCCCCTCTCGTTCATGCT
>JAHFCD010000521.1 GCA_023249695.1 Elusimicrobiota bacterium | reverse complement strand
TCGCCTTGTGCACCGGTGTCCCGGTCCGCGGGTTCGTGCCGGCGGCATCCACCCCTTTGTCGTCCAGGATCTTCTCGAAGGTGTAGTTCGCGAAAACCACGCGGCCGGCGGCGAAGGCGTATTCCCCGGCCACCTCGACGCCCCGGGCGGAGGCGCGGTTGCGGGTGTCGTAAGCGAGGATGCGCGGCGGGCCCGCGACGTCCACATGCTGGAAAACGCGGTCCCGGATTTCCATGTAGTAGAGGGTGACCTCGGTCTTCAAGGCGCCGTCCAGGGCCCGGCCGGTCCAGCCCGATTCCCAGGAGGAGAGCTGCTGCGGCGCGAGGTCCGCGTTTCCGAGGAAATGCGTCGTGGCCAAGGTGAAGTCGCCGTACTTATTGAACAACGGTGGCATCGACGGAGCGTGCGCGTAGGAGAGGCGCACGGTATGGTTCTCGTGCGGGGAGTAAAGGGCCGCGGCCTGCCAGGCGGGCTGAAGGCCTCCGACGCGGGAATCCTCCAGGGAAACGCCGGCGACCGCGGTCAGCCTTTCGGTCAGCTGCGCGGCTTGGTGCGTGAATCCGCGCAGGACCCGGTTCTGCTGCGCGGGACGCCCGGCAAACAGCTGGTCGGAGTACGCGCCCGACAGGCGCCAGCCCCCGCCGACGACGGAGTGAACTTTCCCGTCGCCCCAGTTCAAACGGTGCAGCAGCTCGGCGTCGTATTGGTAGACGCGCAGATTCACCGGCGAGACCAGGAAGCGGTCCTCGTCCAGGCGAAACTCGGAATGCGAGAAGACCGCCTCGACTGAGCCCGCGTCATGAAGGTTCCGCTCGGCGCGGAGCATCTGGAAGTCATGCTCGTGCCGCGCGCGCGTGTCGACGGGGAAGCCCGGCACGCCCAAGGTCTGCCACGCCCCGCCGCCCATGAACTCGAGCTCGGTCGCCTTGTCGGGGTTCAGGCGGGCGCGCACGTTGAGCTTGTTCGAGTGCAGGAAATCGTTGGCGTTTCCGACGCCGTTGGGGGCCGGGTTGCCCGGGGCCTCTTCATAGGCGTGGCTGATGCGCAGGCCGCCGAGCGCCGTGCCCGCCTCCGCGAACTCCGCGGCGGCGGCCGAGCGATTGCCGCCGCGGGCCGAAACGCCGCCCGCGGCCTTGGCGCCGGGCTTGCGGGTGATGATGTTGATGACGCCCAGCGCCGCGTTCGAGCCGTACAGGGCCGCGTTGGGTCCGCGCACGATCTCGACGCGTTCGATGTCTTGGATCTGCACGGGCATGCTCTTCCAATAGACGCCGCCGAGAAACGGCGAATAGACCGACCGCCCGTCGACGAGCACCTGCATTTCCGCGACGAAATCCCGCGTGAAGCCGCGGGCGGAGACGATCGTGCGGTTGCCGTCGGCGGAACGGGCGTCATAGACGTCCATGCCCGCGCGGAAGCGCAGGATGTCGCCGAGACTTTGGTACCCGTACGCCTTGATCTCCGCGGCGGTGACGACGTCGACGGCCACCGGCGCCCGCCAGGCGGCCTCCGGACGGCGCGAGGCGGTGTAGACCTGCGCTTCCTCGCGGAAGAAGTCGAAGGCATCCTGCTGGCCGAGCGCCGGAGACGCCGTCAGGACGGTCAGAAAAATCGCGGAAGCTGTAATATTGCGCATTAGACTGATTTTATCAAAGTCGCGTCCCCGAAGGAATAGAGGCGGTAGCCCCGGGCGATGGCCTCGCGATAGGCGGCCAGCAGGCGCTCCCGTCCCGCGAAGGCGCTCGCCAGCAGGAGGGGCGTCGAACGGGGCAGATGAAAGTTCGTGATCAAGGCGTCGATGCCCCGGAATTCGAAGCCGGGAGTGATGTACAGCGTGCTCTCGCCGCGTCCCGGCCCAAAGCCCTCGGCGCGCGCGGCGAGCGTCTCCAACGTGCGGGTCGTCGTCGTGCCGACCGAGACGACGCGGCCGCCGCGCGCCCGGGCGGAGACGATGAGGTCCGCCTCGGCGGGCTCGAGCTCGTAGCGCTCGGCCAACATCGTGTGCGCGGAGGCATCCTCGCTCGTGATCGGCCGGAACGTTCCCCGGCCGACGTGCAAGGTGATGAAGGCGAAATGTATGCCCGCGCTTTTGAGCTTGGCCATCAGCTCAGGCGTAAAATGCATGCCCGCGGTCGGGGCGGCGATCGAGCCGTCGTCGCGCGCGTACACCGTCTGATAGCGCGCCGCGTCGGCGCGCGAAGGCACGCGCTTCTTGGCGATGTAGGGCGGAAGGGGGGGAAGGCCGTGCTCCGCGAGATACGGTCGCAGGTCCGCCGTCGTGAACGCGAGGCGGTACTCGCCCTCCTCGGTCAGGCCCTCGACCGTCGCCGCCATGCCGCCGGGAAACTCGAGCTTTTGACCGGCCTTGAAGCCG
>JAHFCD010000520.1 GCA_023249695.1 Elusimicrobiota bacterium | reverse complement strand
GGAGATCCATCGCCACGGCGGCTTCGTGTACATGGACGGCGCCAATATGAACGCGCAGGTGGGCTTGTGCCGCCCCGGCGACATCGGCGCGGACGTCTGCCATCTCAACCTGCACAAGACTTTCTGCATCCCGCACGGCGGCGGCGGTCCCGGCATGGGCCCGATCGGCGTGGTGAAGGAGCTCGCGCCGTTCCTGCCCGGCTCGAAGGAGGTGCCGGCGGTGTCCGCGGCGCCGTTCGGCTCGGCGTCGATCCTTCCGATCTCGTGGATGTATATCCGCATGATGGGCCCGGACGGGCTGGCGAACGCGACGAAGAACGCGATCCTGAACGCCAACTACATCGCGAAACGGCTCGGGGGAACCTTCCCGGTGCTTTTCAAGGGAAAGAACGGCCTCGTGGCGCATGAGTGCATCGTGGATCCGCGAGCCTTAAAGGCGACGGCGGACGTGGTCGTCGACGACATCGCCAAGCGCCTGATGGACTACGGCTTTCACGCCCCGACGGTGTCGTTCCCCGTCGTCGCGACCTTGATGATCGAGCCGACCGAGTCGGAGTCCAAGGCCGAGCTCGATCGCTTCTGCGACGCGATGCTCGCCATCCGGGAGGAGGCGCGCAGGATCGAGAAGGGCGAGTGGTCGAAAACCGACAACCCGTTGAAGAACGCGCCCCACACGGCCGAGTCGGTCGTCGCCGACGCGTGGACGCATCCGTACTCGCGCGAAACGGCGGCGTACCCCGCGGCGTGGCTGCGCGAACGGAAATTCTGGCCGTCCGTGGGCCGCGTCGACGGCGCCTACGGCGACCGCCACTTCTTCTGCTCGTGCTCAGCGCTCAGCTGAACGCGGTCGGCGCGCTCGATGCGGCGGCCCACATGGCGCTCGACGAGGCCGTGCTGCTGGAGTCGCCGCCCGGCGCCCTCGTGCTGCGCGTGTATGAATGGAGGGAGGAGGCCTGCACGTTCGGCTTCTCGCAGAAATACGCCGAGGTGAAGGCGCTGTGCAAGTCGGGCATTGCGCCCGTGCGCCGCGCGACGGGCGGCGGCGTGGTCTTTCACGACGGCGACACGACCTTCAGCCTCGTGTTCCCGTGGGATCGCACCTGCGCGCCGGAAGCGATTTATAAGAACATCCATCGCGGCATCCATCAGGCGCTGAAGGTGGCCGGCACGGCGAACGGGATGTGGAGCCGGCGTCGGGAAGGAATCGCGCGCGACTGCTTCGCGCGGGCGGAGTGCGCGGACCTCGTGGACGCGATGGACAAGAAGATCTTGGGCGGGGCCTTGCGCAAGAAAGGCGTTAAAGGGTTATATCAAGGCTCGCTGAGGCTTCAGGCCTCCGCCGAACTTTTGACGGACGGCATCACGCGCGAGTTCGGCCGGCCGTCGACGGAGATTCTTCCGTCGTGGCTCGAGGCGGGGCGAGCGCTGGAAGCCCGGTACCGGTCGGCGGAGTGGAACGAAAGGAGATGAGCATGAAGACCTTCGTGCTGTGCAAGCTGACCCCGGGCAAGGAGCAGGCCGCCGTGCGCATCATCCGCTCGCTCGAGGGCGTGACCGAGGTCTACATGGTGTTCGGAGGCTGGGACATGATCCTCGCGGCCGAGTCGGACACCGTCGACAAGCTCTCGAACCTGATCGTCGCCCGCATCCGCGCGGTGGACGGCGTCGCCGCCACCGAGACCCTCGTCACGACGAACCTCTAGAACGCGGCGTCGTCCGGCGCGGCGTCCTCGGGCTCGGGGGGCTCGGGCTCGTCGATCGCGGGCTCGATTAGCGCCTCCCCGCCGGCGGCCTTGGTCCGGGCCCGGTCCACGGCCGCCATCCGGTCGATGATCCGCTTCGAGTTCCGCTCCACGTATTTCCCGCGCTTGGCCGGGTCCCATCGCCGGGGATTGGGCAGCACGACGGCCATCGCGACGGCCTCGTCCGGGGTCAGCTCCGCGCAGGATTTCGCGAAATAGGCGCGCGCCGCGGCCTCGCAGCCGAACACGCCCTTGCCCCACTCGACGACGTTGAGATACAGCTCCAAAATTCGCCGCTTGCCGAGCTCGCGCTCGAGCCGGCGCGCGATGAGGATCTCCTTCGCCTTGCGCAGCGGGTTCTTGCTCGGCGACAGATAGAGGTTGCGCGCGAGCTGCATCGTGATCGTGCTGCCGCCGGCGGCGAAGCGCCCCGCCTTGCGGTTGCGCTCGTACGCGGCGCGGATCGCGGCCCAGTCGACGCCGTCGTGGCGCCAGAACTCGTCGTCCTCGGCCGTCACGACGGCCCGCTTCAGGTTCTCCGAGATCGCGCCGGACGGGACCCACGTCCAGCGCAGGTCGAGCTTGCGCCCCTTGGCCGCGGCCTGCTTCTTGCGCAGCTCCATGTAGGCGGTGGTGGA
>JAHFCD010000061.1 GCA_023249695.1 Elusimicrobiota bacterium | reverse complement strand
AGGCCCGGGCGGTGGGGAGATCTCCAGCATCACCGAGCTTGAAGTCCTGGTCGAAGCGGTCGCTGGCATCAACTCGAGCGTCAGCGGTACGCGCATCCTGATCACGGCTGACGCGCCCGGCACGGGCGGCAACGCAGTCACGCTCGCCCTCGGAGGCTCCAACGCAGGAACGATGGCCGTCTCTGGCGCAACCCTCACGGGAGGCGTCGCCGCGACCTACAGCGACGTGCTGGAGCTTGGCGGCGAGTCCGACGTCGAGGTCGATGCGGTGATCAACCTCTCGGCCAAGACGGGAACCAGCCCGACGCTGACCGTGACCCCGCAGGTTTCGATGGACAAGGTGAACTGGATCGACCGCACGGCATCCGCCGCGCTGTCCGCCCTCTCCCCCAGCGAACTGCACACGGACGAGCCGCTGGCGTACCTGCGCTATAAGCTGGTGGTCGGAGGCACGGCCTCCCCCAGCGTCACGGGAACCCTCGTGGCGATGCCCAGCCGCGGCTAACGCGACAAGGAAGATGAAAAACGGCGGCCTCAACGGGTCGCCGTTTCTGTTCCGCGCTCGCCCATCGTGCTACGATTGAAGCAATCAACGACCCTATGAACACCTACTGCACCACCGCAGAGATCAAGACCTACCTCGGCGTCAGCGGGACGTCGAAGGATACGCTTATCGCCATGCTCAACAAGATGGCGACCGACGAGCTCAACCAGATGCTGTCGGTGAACGACCTCGCCCTGCACAAGGTGACGGGGGAGATTCACGACGGGTGCGGCGCGACCAAGCTCGTGCTCAACGACCTGAACGTGCGGGCCATCGGCGACATCGACGACGACGGCACGGCCTACTCCCAGACAGACCCGTACGATGTGGATAACTACATCCTGCACCTCGACGACGGCGTGTTCGGCGACAAGCGTAAGGTGACGGTGGACTACGTCGCGGGCTGGGACGCCGCCGGGCGGGCGACGATCACGGTCAGCATCTCGGGACTGGCATCGAACGCCACGATCACCCTCGGCGCCATCGCAACCGACGGCTTCACGGCCACGCGCGGCGTGAACTGGACGGCCCAGGCGACCGACGCGCTCGAAGCCGCGGCCATCGCCGCCTACATCGACGCGCAGGCAGGCACGCGCGCGTTCGCGCTCGGGAACGTGGTCTACGTCGTCGAGGCGACCAATCCCCAGGTGGTCACGCGCACGCTCGCCTCGAGCGACGCCACGCGGCTGGCCTTGAGCGCGGCGACCCTTTCCGCCCTCGACTTCCCCGAGAGCCTTCGGCTGGCGAACATGCTCCTCGTCTCCGGCCTTATGGCCCGGCGGAAGAACCAGAAGGTCAAGAGCTACACCATCGGCACGAAATCCGTCACCTTCACGAGCGACGAGGATGCCGCCGAGTTCAAGAGGCTCATCGCCCCCTTCCAGCGCGCCTCCGTGTTCGTGATATAGCAACGGGCCTCCGACGGGCCAATCAAGCTGTGAGAGGCGAATAGAGCGATATAAACCGACGCCAGTATGCTCCTCGGAGCCAACACGACCATCACGACCTACAGGCTGGTGAACGCGGGCAACACGTCCGCCTTTTCCGGCACGGCCACGATCGACGGGCAGGAGGCTTATATCGAGTCCCAGGAGGCCGACGTGGCGGCGGTCCTTGAGAGCCAGCCGGGCGTCGAGGTCTTTCTGCTTCACATGGAACCGGGCGACATCCGCCCGAGCGACAAGGTGGTGGACGCCGACAGCCTGGAATACCGGGTCATGGGCGTGGAGAAGCACGAGGGCAACGACGACGTGGACGATCACTACATCTGCCGCCTCCACAAGACGACGAAATGGCACAGCGACTAGCCCCAAGCCTATGCTGGTGATCGACTTCGACCCGAAAATGTTCAATGACATAGTGAAAGGCGAGGACGAGATGCGCGACGCCATCGCGGGCGCGGTCCTCGCCTCGATCCTCAAGGTCTCGGGGCGCGCCAAGTTCTACGCCCCCGTGAAGACCGGCACGCTGAAGCGGAGCATCACGCCGCGCTTCCTGTCGTCGGTCGGTGCCTACGTCCTCGGCGGCGTGGTCGGCTCGAACCTCAAGTACGCCGCGATGCAGGAGTACGGAGGCCCGACGTCGGGCGTCGGCAAGGGCGGCTACATCACCGGGGTCCACTACCTCGGGACCGCCGTCGCCGAGAGCAAGCCGTACATCGCCGAGCAGTTTAAAAAGCTCAAGTTCCTGAAACGATAAGCCTATGGCCAAGGGATACGCCACGACGCTGACCCAGGTGAAAGCGATCCTCGACGGGATCGACGCCGCAGTCATGCCGATCAAGTTCGCCTACTTCGAGACGATGCCCACGCAACTGCCGGCGGGATACGTCCTCATCCGGGGCGGACAGCCGGAGCGCGCCGTCGATACCTCGAACAACGAGGTCACGGTAAGCGTCCTGATCCTCGCCATCTTCGCGCCGGAGGAAAGCTCGGGGGCCGCGCTCAAGTGGGCGCAGATACTCGACGCGATCACCGACGCCTTCCGGCTGGAGAGCAACCGAACGCTCGGCGGGAACGCCCACAACGTCGAGATCGGGGATGCCCAGCAGACCGTCAGCGCCGAGTTCGGGATGCCCGCGCTCGTCTGCTCTGTGCGCCTGACCGCGAAAATGCTAAAGTCTACTCAGTAACCTTAATCCACAAAGCGTATGCCGAAGAACACACAGGTGAAGGCGGACCAGGCCGACAAGGCCGAGGACGTCAAGCCAGAAGGCGACCTTTTCAACTTCCCCGAGCACGGCGTGTCGATCCGTGCAGGAAGCCTTGAAGAAGCGACCGCCGAGCTCAAGAAGCGGTTCCCCGAAGCTAAATAATCCCAGCCCCCTATGGCGAACGAACACATCGGCCGACTTCACAAGCTCGGCCTCGGCAAGGAAAGCGTCAGCGGCACGCCCGTAGCGGCCACTGACTGGATTCCCCACCTCGACGGGAACATGAAGCCCGTCTTCACGAAGGCGCGCGACCAGTCCGCGTACGGCAACATCCACGAACTCCGCGACTCGAAGACCGTCAAGGAGATGACGGAAGTCAATCTCGACGGCATTTTCCGCGACAAGTTCGGCGGAAACTTCCTCATGGCCGCGTTCGGCACGACCTACCCGTGCCTCAAGGTCACCAAGTCCGGCGGTTCCGGCACGTTCGTCGTGGGCGAAACCGTGACCGGCGGCACGAGCGCGGCGACCGGCGTCATCCGGCGCATGGATTCGACGACCGTGTTCTACATCAGCATCACGTCCGGCACGTTCCAGGCGGCTGAAACGATCACGGGCGGCACGAGCGCGGCGACGGGCGCGATCGCCTTCGACAGCGCGCTCCGCTCGCACGTCTTCTCGGTTCTCAACAGCAACAACCACCCTGCGTACACCCTCTGGGGCAAGGACGACGTCAGCACGATGAAGTCCGCGTACTGCATGCTGGAGAGCCTGGAACTGGAAATGACCGTCGATGGCTTCCTGACCTTCAAGACCGTCTGGAAGGGCAAGAAGCGCGCGAGCGACACGGGAACCCCGGCCTACACGGTCGAGAACGAGTTCCTGGCCAAGCACGCGACGATCAAGTTCGCGGCTGATTTGGCCTCACTTGGCGCGGCGTCCGCTGTGGACATCTCCCGCATGAAGCTCACGTTCGTCAAGAACCTGAAGGACTTCCAGAAGTTCGGCTCCGTGGACATCGCCAGCATCCACAACCAGCAGATGAGCGTCGCCGGCGACCTCGAGGCGCTGTTCAACTCGACCACGCTCCACGACTACGTCGTCAACTCCAACAAGAAGGCGATGCGGATCGAGCTCACCAACACCGACGTCACGATCGGCTCCGCCGGAAACCCTGCGCTCCGCATCGACCTCGCCCAGGTCAGCTTCAGCGACTGGACGCGCGACGGCGGCAACAACGACCTCCAGATGCAGACCCTCGGCCTCGAAGCCGAATACAGCGTCGGAGACTCGGAAGCGGCGTCGGCGATCCTCAACAACGCGAGGACCACGACCTACTAAGGCAAGACGGCCCCTCCCGTTCGGTGCCGGGTAGGGGCCGAAAAAAGGCGGCAGGGGCGGCAAGGACGCCGCGCGGCACTTTCCCGAGCCGCCCCTGACCCGTCGAGTACCGGGCCAATAAGCACCCAAGAGCACCCGTATGAAACTCGAACTCAAACAAGGGACCGTGACGGTCGAGATGAGCGATACGCTCCTCCACCGTGCCAAGCGCGCCTACGACGAGGAGCTTATGTCCGGCATGGACGTCATCGGCAAGGAGACGCAGTTCGCCAAGCCGACCATCTACGCCGCCCGAGACGCCTTGATTCTGGGCCTCATCCTCCGCGTCGAGATCGACCTGAAGGGCGAGAAACAGGAGATCAAGGCCGACGCGGAATGGCTGGGCATGCTCGACGAGGAGGATCTGGAGAAACTGTCCAACCACGCCAAGCCCCTGCTCGTCGCTTCACAGAAGCGCGCAAAAAAATAGCGGGGGAGGTCGCCCGCTTCTTCAAGGCTGGCAGGCGGGGCTACCTTCCCGACGAGTATCTGGACTTCGTGCTTATCCGAGACGTGTATCACTGCACGCCAGCCGAGCTCGATAAGCAGGACGCCACGAAGGTGGAAATGCACAAGAGCTTCCTCGGCATCGAGAACGAGGAGCGCCACATCGAAGGCAAGCGCGCCGAACAGCGCAACCGCATGAAGAAACATTGACCCGCCCTATGGCCGACTCGCAGGAACTCGAGTGGCGGCTGATCGCGCGGGACGAGGCCACGAAGGTCTACAAGGACCTCGCCCAAGCCCAGCGAGAGGTCGCCAAGACAACCAAGGACGCCGCCGCGGCATCGAAAGAGACGTCCTCCAGCTGGCAGGAGGTCTTTAAAGGCGTTGCGGCATGGGACGCCCTCAAGTCCGCCGTCCACACGGCGGTGGAGTTCCTGGGTTCGAGCATCGAGGAGAGCATGAACGCCAGCGCCACGATGGCGCAGGTCAAGCAGAACGTGCAGAACGCAGGGCTTTCGTACGACGCGCTGGCCGACAAGATCAAGGCCGCCGGCGACGCCGCGATTCAGAAGGGCTTCGACGACGAGGAGGCATCGTCCTCTTTGTCAAAGCTCATGCTGGTCACGAAGAACTACGACCAGGCGGTCAAGCTCAACAACCTCTCGATGGACCTCGCCCGGTCGAAGAACATCAGCCTCACGGAAGCGTCCGCGCTCGTGACGCAGGTCACCCAGGGCAACAACAAGGTCCTCAAGCAGTACGGCATCGAGCTCGACGACAACGCCGACGCCGCCGACAACCTCGCCAAGCTCCAAGACAAGCTCAAGGGGTCCTCCGAGGCGTACGCCAACACGACCGCCGGGAAGCTGGCCATCGTCAAGGAACAGTGGTCGAACGTGAAGCAGGCCGTCGGCGACGAGCTCACGCCCGTGATGGCCGAGTTCATGCAAGGCATCAGCGACAACATGCCCGCGATCACCTCCCTGGTGGTCTCTTTCGCGCAGGCGCTGGCGACGGTGGGCGGCGCCATCATCGACGTGGCGAACGCCTGGAACGTCTGGGCCGGGTCCATCGACGACGTGCAGAAGATCGACAAGAAGCTCGTGAGCAACCTCGACTCCGTGGCTGACGCTTTCAATAAATCGAACGAGAAGATCGGCAAGGGGTTGCGGCTCACGGGCGAGGAGATCGCCAAAATGGACCTCCAGACCCAAAAGAGCCTCATCAAGAAATACGGCAAGGACGCGCTCGCCTCCGCCGCCGATACCGAGAAGGCCAGCCTGACCTTCCAATCGAGCTTTAAGGGCATCGGCGTGGCATCGACCGCGGCATCGGACGCCCGGGCGAAGGTCAAGGACGCGATGGGGAAGCTCGGCGACGACTACCGCGACGCCGCGACAGCCGCCGACGAATCGCTGGCCAAGCTCGAAAAGAGCCACGAGGACGCGACCGCCACCATTTCGGCGAAGCTCGCGGATCTTCAGGGCAAGCTGAAGGACCTCGCCGCGACCTACAAGGACACGATGGCCTCGATGAACCAGAACGAGGCCGAGCGCGTCGTCGCGCAGGAGGGAACGATCGCGGATCTCAAGAAGCAGATCGCCGAGGCGCAGGCCCAGCCTGACCAGAACGACGGCGACCGCGCGCAGACCGCCGCCCTCGTCACCCGCCTCCAGCAGGAGCAGGCCGCGTACGACGCCTACGTAGCGGGGCGCAAGGGCCTCGACGACGAGCTCACGGAAGCCCGGCGCCGGGCGTCCGAGACGCAGTTCCAGCGCGACATCGAGGACATCAACAAGCGGCGCACGGAGGCCGAGACGGACCACCAGAAGAAGCTCGACGACCTGAACACGGAGGTCGCCGCCCAGACCGAGGCGCAGGCCAAGGAGGACGCGATCTACGCCGCCAAGCGCGAGCAGTACGACGCGACGCTCGCCGCCTTCGGGGTCTTCCACGACGGCTACCTGAAGGGCCTCGGCGACATGAAGGACCAGACCCAGCAGAGCGTGGACGAGATGCGCGCCAAGCTCGAGGAGATGAAGCGGACCCTCTCGGAGATCGAGAGCACCCGGAACGCCATCAAGACCGCCCAGCAGGTCAACGTCAGCGCGGCGGCTGGGGCCTCCGGCTCGCCCGGCAAGGTCACGGCGGGCGCGGGTAACGTTGAGCTCAACATCGACCTCGGCGGCGTGACCGTCGCGTCCGGCGCGGACGAAGATCGGCTCATTCAGAAGATGGTCGATGCCATGAAGCGCCAGTTCCAGCTTGCGGGTCTCGCAAGCGGTTAAGCCTGAAATATGCTCAACGCCATCCTGCTCAACGAAGCGATGCTCAACGCGGGTACGCCTACGCCTTTCGCCCTGGTGGCGGGAGACTTTGACGACCTCGAGTTCGACAGCTTCAGCCTTCAGGACGGCACGAGCGTCATCAGCGCGGACCTTCTCGCCTACAGCGGCCCCCGGCGCGACGTCGTGACGTTCGAAATCCCGCGCGCGGACGGCGGCGGGCTGGTGAGCGCCAACTACCGCGAGCGGCATATCCGCGTGGGCGGCGTCATCCAGGCCACCACCTCCGCCCTCCTCGAGACGCTGGTCGATACGATCAAGCGCCGCATGGGGCTGGCCGAGGGCAACCTTGACCTCAAGGTCAACGGCGAAATCCGGCGCATCCAGGCGACCCTATCGAACCCCGAGGCCGTGTTCGACGACCGGCAGGGCTTCCACATCACCCACTCCCCCTTCAAGCTCGACTTCATCGCCACCGAGCCGTTCTGGCATGCCCTCGACTACGACGCCGTGTACGCGCTGGCCACGACGGACCTCGGCCTGGTGACGTACGTCGATAACGCAGGGACGTACAAGGCGCAGGCGGTCATCGTGCTCATCGTAGCGGCCGCGAGCGCGATCACGGGGGTGACTGTCACCAACGCCGCGAACGGTGCTACAATGACCGTGACCACTCCGCTGGTCGCCGGCGACGTGCTGACGATCGACGCAGAGGAAAAGAGCGTCACGCTCAACGGCGCGGAAATCGACTACTCCGGCACGTTCATCGAACTGGAGTACGGCTCGAACGGCATCACGATCGCGCCAGCCGGAACGAGCATGACCTACGACGGCACGATCAAGTTCCGCAAGACCTACATTTAAGCCTAAGCTATGGCATTCCGCCCACTCGCAGTAGAAGACAACGCGCAAGGCCGCTTGAACGCTGGCATCAGCGCAGGCGCGACCTCTATCCCCCTTCAGGCGGGACAGGGCGCGCTTTTTCCGGCCACGAAAAACGGCTCCGCGACGTCGGGCGGCACGGCAATCGCCCTGAACTCGACGGGCATCCAGGCCCTCGGGGTGGCCATCGGCGACATCATCGAGAACGTCACCGACGGCTCCTACGCCGTCGTCCGTACGGTTTCCACGAACAGCATCACCACCTCCCCGCTCGTCGGCGGCTCAACCAACCTGTGGAACAACACCAACGTCTGGGCCGTCGGACGCTTCGTCATCACCGTGGTGCAGTACGACACCGACGGCGTGACCATCCTGAAGCGCGAAAAGGTCCTCATCCGCCAGCGCTCGACCGACACGCTCACCGTCGAGACCTCGGGGCGCGGCTACGACGGAAGCTCCGCGCAGACCTTCAACACCAGCGACTACGTGTACGTGTTCACGATCGCGGTCGTCTTCGACGGCATCAAGAAGATGCTGACCGACATGCTCGAGACGGTCACGACCAAGGCTGACGACTCGGCGGTCATCAAGAAGGACGGCACGGTTGCCTTCACGGGCGACCAGAGCATGGGGAGCTATAAGCTCACCAACGTGACGGACCCGAGCTCCAACCAGGACGCCGCCACGAAGCTCTACGTGGATGGCAAGGCCGCGAAGTTCGGCGGCGACGGCACGGACGGCGCGCTGAACGTCACGAGCGGCACGACCACCCTGTCGTTCGCTTCGGCGGCGACCCTCGAAAAGAACTACACGAGCTTCAACATCAGCGTCGGCGCCACGCTCGCCTTCTCGAACCCGTACACCTACGGCTCGGTCTTCATCGGCAGGAGCCAGACGACCGGCACGATCGCCGGAACGCTCGACCTTTCCGGCATGGGCGCGGCGGGCGGCACGGCATCGAGCGACGGCACGGCTCAAGCCTCCGGCAAGCTCGGCAACAACGGCGGCGCGGCATCCGACTGCCTCCAGCCGACCAGCACGTCCCTCGCGGGCAACAGCGGCGTCGGCGGCGGCAACAACATCACTGGCGTAGGCGGCGCACAGAAGGCGACGATCCCCGTCAACGTCATGGCCTTCTTCAAGATTCATGTCGCGCGCGTCTCG
>JAHFCD010000060.1 GCA_023249695.1 Elusimicrobiota bacterium | reverse complement strand
TCAGATCGGCCGTCATGGTCGTCGCGCCTTCCTCGGCGGTCCGCCACATGTACTGGCTGAACACCCAGATGAAGGAAGCGAGCCCGCCGAAAAAGAGGATCGGGATGCCGACGTTGCGGAAGTTGTCGTTCTGGAACGCGGTTTTCTCGGGCGGGGCGTCCAGGAAGGACATCGGGCAGTTGGGGCAGGACTCCCAATCGGGCTGAAGCTTGGTGCCGCACTGAGGACATTTGGCCGGCGCGCTCATGCCCGGATCACGCTACAGCTCGACCCAGTGCACGCGGCGGATGCCTTCGACGCGGGTCAGCTCGGCGCGCACGGCGGGAGCGGCGTCCTCGTCCACGTTGAGAACCATGACGGCCTCGCCGTGCGCGGAGCGGCGCCCGACGCGCATGTCGGCGATGTTCACGCCCGCCTTGCCGAGCAAGGTCCCGACGCGGCCGATCACGCCGGGCGCGTCGGTGTTGGCGATAACGATCATCTTGCCCCGCGGCCGCACGTCGATTCGCAGGCCGCCGAGCTTGAGAATACGGGGCTCGCCGGGCGCGAGCACGGCTCCGGAGACGGAGACGGGGCCCTTGTCGGTCGCGGCGGTCAAGGTCAGCATGCGGCGCACGCCCTCGGAGACCCGCGGGTCCGACGATTCGCCGATCTTGATGCCCCGGTCCGCGGCGACGGCCGGCGCGGAGATCCAGCTGACGCCGGGTCCCATGATCGGCGTGAGGAAGCCCTTGAGCGCGGAGACCCCGAGCGGGCGGCGCTCCCGGGAGTTGAACTCGCCCGCGAACTCGCAGGCGAACTCGCTGACGCCTCCCTCGAGCGTCTGCGCGAGGAAGCGGCCCATCGCTTCGGCCAGCGGAACCCACTCGCCCAGCGCGGCGAGCGTCACCGGGTCGAAGCCGGGCATGTTCAAGGCGTTGGGCGCGATGCCCTTGTCGTGGAAGTCGACGACCGCCGTCGCGAGCTCGGTCGCCACGCGGCTTTGCGCCTCGGCCGTGGACGCGCCGAGATGGGGGGTCAGGATCAGGTTCGGGCAGCCGCGCAAAGGATTATCCGCGGGCAGCGGCTCGGCGTGGAACACGTCGAGGGCCGCGCCCCCGACCTGGCCGCTCTTCAGCGCGTCGGCGAGCGCCGCGTCGTCGATGAGCTCGCCGCGCGCGCAGTTGATGATCCGGATGCCCTTCTTCGCCTTCGCGAGGGCGGCCGCGTTGACCATGCCGTTGGTCTTGTCGCCGCCGGGCACGTGAAGGGTCACGAAATCGGACTGGGCGAGCACGTCGAGAAAGGTCATCGGCTCGATGCCGATCTCGCGCGCCTGCGCGTCGGTCACGAACGGGTCGAAGCCGACGAGCCGCATGCCGAAGGACTGCGCGCGCTTGGCGACCTCGCGGCCGATGCGGCCCAGGCCCACGACGCCGAGCGTCTTGCCGAACAGCTCGACGCCCATGAACTTGCCGCGCTCCCATTTGCCGGCCTGGGTCGACGCGTCGGCCTTCGGGATGTGGCGCGCAAGCGAAAGCATGAGGGCCACCGCGTGCTCAGCGGCGGCCAAGGTGTTGGCCGCGGGGGCGTTGACGACCGCGATGCCGCGCCGGGTCGCCGCGTCGAGGTCGATGTTGTCCACGCCGACGCCGGCGCGGCCGATCAGGCGCAGGTCCGGCGCCTTCGCGATCCAGTCCGCGGTGATCTTCGTCTCCGAGCGCACGAGCCAGGCGCCGACGCCGACGAGCGTCTTTTCCAGTTCCTCGGGCTTCGGCGCGATATGATAGACGAGCTCGATGCCCGGGTGCGTTTCCAGGGGCTTGAGGCCCGCCGGATCGATCTTGTCGGTGACGAGGACCTTCAGCTTGAGCACTTAGGCCTTCACGCCGACGAGGCGCTTGGCGAGGGCGTCGACGCCCGCTTCGATGTCGGACTTCGAGATGTAGCCCATGTGCGCGAGGCGGAAGATCTTTCCTTTCAGGTGGAGCTGGCCGCCCGCGATCGAGATGCCCTCCTCCTTCAGGATGTCGGCGAGCAGCTTGGAGCCGTCGACGCTCTCCGGGAGCTTCACGCCCGTGAGGATGTTCGCCGGGTTCTTCGCGTAGAAGGGAAGACCGAGCTTCTCGGTCAGGAGCTTGCGCGCGTGGGCGGCGAGCTCGTCGTGGCGCTTCCAGCAGGCTTCCATCCCCTCGGCGCGGAGCATCTTGAGCGCCGCCGCCTGGCCCGCGACGATCGAGATCGCGGGGGTCCAAGGCGTCTCCTTATCCGCGAGCGACTTGCGAATGAGCTTATAGTCGAAATTGAATTTGGGAAGCTTGGCCGCCTCGACGGCCTTCCACGCCTTCTCGGACACGGCGGCGAAGCCGAGTCCCGGGGCGTTCATCAGGCCCTTCTGCGAGCCGGTGACGACGCAGTCGAGGTTCCACGCGTCGGTCTCGAGCGGCTCCGCCGCGAGGCCGGACACGGAGTCCACGACGACGAGCGCGTCGCTTTCGTCGTGCACGATCTTCGACAGGTTCTTGATGTCATTGACGACGCCCGTCGAGGTGTCCGTATGCTGGAGGAAAACGGCCTTCACGCCGGCGTTCTCCTTCAGCGCCTTGCGCAGGACCTCGGCGTCGACCGCCGTGCCCCACTCGAACGGCAGGACCAGGGGCTTGAGGCCGTAGGCCTTATGGATGTTCACGAACCGGTCGCCGAAGGCGCCCGTCGTGCAGACGATGGTGAGGTCGCCGGCGGAGAGCAGGTTGACGACGGCCGACTCCATCGCGCCGGTGCCCGACGTCGTCATCATGAGCACGCTGCCCTTGGTGCGGTACACGAACTGCATGTCCTCGATGACGGACACGAACATACGGCCGAACTCGGCGGTGCGATGATGGATCAGCGGGCGGGACATCGCCTCGAGCACGGAAGGGGGGAGCGGCGTCGGGCCCGGCGTGAGCATGATGTTCTTGGTCATGAAGGTCTCTGGGTGTTGGGGTTCGGGTTCGGAACGACGGCGCCGGGAGCGAGCCACGAGGGCTTCGTTTCCGGTGCGGCGGCGGGGAGCGGTCCGAGCGCGAGCGTCGCGACCTCCCGGAAATGCTTGACGGGGATCATCTTCAGGCGCTTGAGCACCTCGGCGGGAATTTCTTCGAGGTCTTTGATATTCGCGTCGGGGAACAGGATGGTCTTGAGGCCCTCGCGATCGGCGGCGAGCACCTTCTCCTTCAGCCCGCCGATCGGCAGCACGCGGCCGCGCAGCGTGATCTCGCCGGTCATCGCGAGGCCGTCCACGACGGCGCGGCCGGACAGCAGGCTCGCCAACGCCGTCGCCAGCGCGATACCCGCCGACGGGCCGTCCTTGGGCGTCGCCCCTTCGGGGATGTGGATATGGAAATCGCGGCGCTTGAAGGCGTCGTCGGGAATGCCGAGCTCGGCGGCGACCGATTTCACGTGGCTCAAGGCCGTCTGCGCGGACTCGGTCATGACCTCGCCCAGGCGGCCGGTGATCCGGACGTCGCCCTTGCCGGGCACGGCCACGACTTCGATGGCGAGCGTCGTGCCGCCGACCTCGGTCCAGGCCAGGCCCGTGGAAACGCCCACGCTGTTGAAGCTGTTCTTCTCGCGCGGAAACTTCGCGGGCCCCAGCATCTTCGGGATGTCCTCGGCCGCGATGACGACGGACTCCGCCTTCTCGGCGAGGACCTTGCGCGCGGCCTTGCGGCACAGCGACGCGATCTCGCGCTCGAGGTGGCGCACGCCCGACTCGCGGGTGTATTCCTCGACGACGCGCTCGAGCGCGGCGTCTTCGATGACGAGCTGCCCGGGCTTGAGCCCGTGCGACTCGAGGGCCTTGCCGAGCAGATGGGACTTGGCGATCGCGGCCTTTTCGGAGAGCGTGTAGCCGGAGAAGCTCATGACCTCGAGGCGGTCGCGCAGCGTGACAGGAATCCCGCCGAGGTCGTTGGCCGTGCAGATGAACATCACCTGGGACAGGTCGAACTCGATGTCGAGATAATGGTCGAGGAACGTCGCGTTCTGCTCGGGGTCGAGGACCTCGAGCAGGGCCGCGGAGGGATCGCCGCGCCAGTCCGAGCCCATCTTGTCGATCTCGTCGAGCAGGATGACGGGATTGCGCGTGCCGGCTTTGCGCAAATGCTGGATCAATCGTCCCGGCAAGCTGCCGATGTAGGTGCGGCGGTGGCCCCGGATCTCGGCCTCGTCGCGCACGCCGCCGAGCGACATGCGCACGAACTTGCGCCCAAGCGAGCGCGCGACCGACTTGCCCAGCGAGGTCTTGCCGACGCCGGGCGGGCCGACGAAGCACAGGATGGGGCCCTTGAGCCCCTTCGTGAGCTTCGTGACCGCAAGGTACTCGAGGACCCTTTCCTTGATCTTGGGCAGGCCGCTGTGGTCCTCATCGAGCACGGCCTGGGCTTTCTCGAGATCGATGACGTCCTTCGTGCGCTTCGACCAGGGAAGGTGGGTCATCCAATCGAGGTAGGTGCGGCTGACGGTCGACTCGGGGGAGAACGGCGCCATTTTCTCCAAACGCGCCAATTCCTTGAGGGAGGCCGTCTCGGCGTCCTCGGGCATCTTCGCGTCCTTGATGGCTTTCTTGAGCTCCTCCATCTCCTGGACGAAATCGTCCTTCTGTCGGAGCTCCTTCTGAATCGCCTTCATCTGCTCGTTGAGGTAGTATTCCTTCTGGGTCTTTTCGATCTGCGTCTTGACCCGGGTGTGGATCTTCCTCTCGAGCGTCTGGATCTTGATGTCCGCCTTCAGGATCACGATCAGCTTTTCAAGCCGCGCCTTCGCCTCGAGCACTTCGAGGAGCGCCTGGCGGTCGACGGCCGTCACGATCGAAACCGCCGCGAGCTTGTCGGCGAGCTCGCAGGGGTCCTCGATGCCGCTCATCGCGGGGAGCTCGGCGGGGGCGCGGCGCGCGAACTTCGCGTGCTCCTCTCCGACCTCGAGCGCGTGGCGCATCAGCGCCTTGGTCTCGGCTCCGTTCTTGGCGGGCGTCTCCGGGTAGCTCAGCCCGGCGTTCCAATGCCCGCCGTCGGCGTTGAACTCCATCGCCTTCACCGCGGCGCGCGCGTGCGCCTGCAGGAAGACCTTCAGGGTCCCGTCCGGCATCTTCAGGTACTGCACGACCTCGACGAGCACGCCGAGGCTGAACACGTCCTCGGGCTTGGGGTCCTCGATCGTCACGTCCTTCTGCGCGACCACGCAGAGGAACTTGGCGTGATCCTTCATCGCCGCCTCGATCGCCTTCACCGACTTGGGGCGCCCGACGGAGAGCGGGAGAACCATGTGAGGGAAGACGACGACGTCGCGGACCGCGAGCAGCGGCAGGCGCGCCGGGCGGGGGGCTTTTTTCCCTTCGCTCAAGGCTTGAACCCCGGGAGGATCTTGCTCGCGGGGACGACCATGTCGACGAGGCCGTAGGCGACGGCCTCCTCGGCCGAGAGATAGAAGTTCCGCTCGACGTCCTTGTCGAGCTTCTCATAAGGCTGGCCGCAGTGCTTAGCGAGAATCTCGGAGAGGCGCTTGCGTGTGTTGGCCATCTCGCCGCCCTCGATGCGGATATCGGTCTCCTGCCCCTGCATGCCGCCCCGGATCAACGGCTGGTGGATCATGACGCGGGCGTGGGGAAGAATCATGCGCTTGCCCTTCGTGCCGGCGGCGAGGAGCACGGCGCCGAAGCTCATCGCCATGCCCATGCACAGGGTCGAGATGGGGGAGCGGATGAACTGCATCGTGTCGTAAACGGCGAGGCCCGCCGTGACCATCCCGCCGGGGGAGTTGATGTAGAGGTGGATCTCCTTGCCGCCGTCCTCGCCGTCGAGGTACAGCAGCTGGGAGATCAGCAGATTCGCCGAATCGGTCGTGACGGCGCCGCCGTCTCCGCCGACGAAAATGATCCGCTCCTTAAGAAGGCGAGAAAAGATGTCGTAGCCGACGGCGGAGCCTTGGTTCCACTTCTCGAGAACTTGGGGTAATATGGCGGGCATAAGGAGACGATAGCTCTTTTGGAAAAGCCACTCAATAGCGGCCGGTCGGGAGAAAAAAAAGGCGCCGGCTTGAAAGCCGGCGCCTTTTTGTCGTACGGAGGAGGCTCTAGGCGTCCTTGTAGACGGCCTTTTCCTTAAGAAGGTTGAGAGTCTTGCGCTCGCGGATCATGTGCGAGATCTGATCCCGGCGCTTGGCGAAGATCTCCTGCAGCTCCTTCTTCTTCGCCTCGTTCTCCGCGTCCTTGAGGCCGGCCTCGAGCTCGGACGCGAGCTCGGCATCGGTCACGGTGATCTTCTCCTTCTCGGCGATCGCGGACATCACGAACGCGAGGCGGACCTCGTCTTCGGCCTTGGGCTGAAGCTTCGCGCGCAGGTCCGTCAGCACCTTCTCGGAGAGCTGGGTCGCGCCCATCAGCTGGCGGCGCATGCGCTCCATCATGCCCTCGAGCTGGCGCTCGACCATGGAGGGGGGAAGCGGGAAGACGTTGGCCTTCACGAGGGCTTCCTCGATCTGGCGGACGACGTCGGACTCGGACGCGGTTTTGACCTCGCGGTCCAGAACTTCCTTCAGCTTGCCTTTGAGCTCGTCGAGGCTCTCCATGCCCATGTCCTTGGCGAACTCGGCGTCGAGCGCCGGGAGGACCTTGGTCTTGATCTCGGTGACGGTGACGGTCAGGTCCGTCTCCTTGCCGCCGAGCTTGACCTTGATCGTCTTCGACTCGCCGCGCTTCATGCCCTTGAGTCCTTCCGAGAGCCCTTCGACGCTCTGCTCGGACGACATGTCCACGAGCTCGGAGGCGCCCTTCGCGTTCGCGAGCGGCTTGCCGCCCTGGGAGGCGGAGTAGTCGATGACGACGAAATTCTTCCCGCCGACCTTCTCGTCGGTCGACACGTCCAGGCGCGCCTGCGCGTCTCGGAGCTCGTCGATGCGCTTGGAGAGGGCGGCCTCGTCGGCGGCCTGCGGCTTGCGCGCCACGGGAATCTTGAGATAGTCCTTCGCGACGGGCGTCGGCGCGATCTCGGCCTGGACGGAGATGACCAGGGGCTCTCCGTCCTTCCACTTCACGTCCGTGACCGTCGGGGTCTCGACGACGCGCAGCTTGAGATCCTCGAGGGCGGCGGGAACGTGCTTGCGGATCAGCGCGTCCACGGCCTCTTCGCGCGCGCGGCCCGCGAAGTGCTGCTTGACGATGTCGATCGGGGCCTTGCCGGCCCGAAAGCCGGGAATGCGGGCCAGAGCCTGAAGGCGCATCAGCGCCGTCTGGGACTCATCGGTCACTTCCTGCGGGGCGATCTCGACGGAGAGCGTGACGACGCAGCCCTCCTCCTTGAGCTTCTTGAATTTCGGCTTGTCCGACTTCAGCGCTGAGAAGATTCCCATGTTGCCTCCGGCGAGGGGTGGAAATGGGCGAGGGGGGACTTGAACCCCCACGCCTTGCGGCACACGGTCCTAAGCCGTGCGCGTCTGCCATTCCGCCACTCGCCCATTAAAAGAAAGGACCGAGGAACGCTCGGCCCCGACCGTCGGTGAGATAAATTTTGGACCGGGTGGGGATCGAACCCACGACCTTACGCTTAAGAGGCGTTTGCTCTACCGCTGAGCTACCGATCCGTCGAAAGGGATGATAGCAAAATCAAAAAAATAAATCCATCTCGGACCGCGGCGGGCCGGCGGACTTGACGAGAGGCCGCCGCAGGGGTATTCTACCAGGCATGCGCGGGTTAACAATTTCGACACCGGCAGGACGCGTCCCTCCTTTATAATCTTAGGACCCATGAAATATTGGATCTTCCAGAACAATCAGGTCTTGGGCCCTTACGAGCCCGACGAGATGGGAAAAATTTCGGTGTTTTCGCCCGAATGCCTCGTCTGCCCGGAAGGGCGGCGCGGCACCAGCATGGGCGATTGGCAGCGAGCGGGCATGGTGCCCGATCTGTCGGTGGCGCTCGTTCGGGCCAGCGAGAGCGCCGGCGGCAAGACCGCCGTGCTCTCGATCGCCGGCCTGCCTCCCGAGCCCACGCTCAAGGATCTCGCTCAGCTCGGAAGCATCCAGGAAAAGGTGGCCATGCTTGAGGGAGTCGTGCTCAGGCTTCAGGAGGATCTCACCGCCAAGGCCGCGGAGCTCCTGACGGTGCACGAGGAGCTCAACGGCAAGAGCCGCGAGGCGACGGCGATCAAGGATGAAGCCGTCGCGCGGCAGCGCGAGGGCGACGAGCTCAAGCGCCAGATCGCCGCGCTCAAGGATAGCCTCGCGTCCGTGGACCAGCTCAACGAAACTCTGAACAAGGCCGTTGAAGAGGAGAAGCGCGTCGAGCAGGACGTGGAGAAGCAGGGCCAGACCTTGTCGGACCTCATGCGCGACGTCGACGACCTTCGCCGGCAGCTCGAGGAATCCAAGGCCCGCCAGGCGGAGCTCGCGGCTGCGGCCGCCGCCGTTCCGCAGCCGTCGCCGTTCGCCGCCATGACGCCTCCGCCCGCCCACGCCTCGGCGTCCGCCGCCCCGCCCGTTCCGTTCCCGTCGCCCTCGTCCGCGTCGCCGATGGAATACCCGTCGGTGAACGCCGATCCGATCCCTTCGTTCGACTCGCCGATGCCGTCGATGTCCGCGCCGGCGCCGACGCGGGTCGAATCGCCGAGCTTCGACCCCATGGCGTTCGGAGATCCCTCCGCCTCCGCCGCCGCGCTCGCTTCGGCTCCGACGCCCGCGCCGGCCGCCGAACCGGAGCCTTACGGGGTGGTGCCGCCGCCGCCCGCTCCGAAAGGACGCAAGGCGCTGCTGATCGGCTCGGTGGTCGGGCTCGCCGCGATGGGCGGGCTCGCCGTCATGGGCGGATTCGTGCCCGGGCTGCAGAAGCCGAAGGCGGCCGTCGC